>CBFGZN010000114.1:0-8303 GCA_965653255.1 uncultured Solirubrobacterales bacterium
AAGATGGCCCCGGCGCTGCGCCGCGTCTACGGCTACGATGCGTTCCGGGGGCAGCAGGCCGGCATCATCGACCATGTGATCGCCGGCGGCGACGCGATGGTGCTGGCCGGGATCGCCATGCTGCGGCTGACGTTCGCCGCATCCGAGGCCCCGGGTTACCAGGCTCCGCTGCCCGTCGTCGCGGGGCTGCTCGTCCAACAGCTGTTGACCTTGCTGCTGGCGATCCTGATCACGGTGATCATCGCGATCGCCGTGTCGGCAGTCGCGGACTGGCTCGAGCGGCTCGACATCCCGCGGCCGATTGGCGCGCTGCTGGCGTTGCTCGCCGGCCTGGCGATCGTCGCCGGGCTGCTCTGGGTCCTGGTCCCGCCGTTCATCGACCAGACGAACCAGTTCGCCGACGACGTGCCGGGGATCGTCGACGACCTGCGCAACCAGGTCCACGACCTGACCGGCGCCGAGCCGGGCGAGATCTCCGACCAGGTCGACAAGTTCGTCGCCAACTACACCGACGACCCCGGCAAGCTGATCGGCCCGATCACGTCGATCTCGCTCAGCGTCGTCGGCGCGCTCGCGGCGCTGATCCTGATGTTGATCACCGCCTACTACATGGCGATCCGGCCCGAGCCGCTGCTCGACGGGCTGCGGCGCTTGGCTCCGCCGGCGCACCGCGAGCAGGCCGATCTGATCATGCGTCGCCTGCGCGGCGCCTGGGTCGGCTGGATGCAGGGCGTCGCTGCCGACATGCTGATCTCCGGCGTGCTGCTCTACATCGGGCTGACGCTGATCGGACTCGACTTCGCGATCTTCTTCGCGGTCCTGACGGCGCTGTTCTCGGTGATCCCCTACTTCGGCGCGTTCGCCAGCGGCATCCCGCCGGTGCTGTTCGCGCTGACCGACTCGCCCGGCAAGGCACTGCTAGTGATCGTCATATACGTCGCGGTCCAGCAGATCGAGGGCAACCTGACGATCCCCTTGGTGATGTCACGCACCGTCAAGCTCCACCCGGCGGTGATCGCCGGCGGGGTGGTGATCGTCGGTCAGCTGTTCGGCTTCGTCGGGCTAATCGTCGCCGTGCCGATCCTCTCGATGATCACGATCCTCGTCGAGGAGCTGTGGGTCAAGCGGCTCGAGGCCAACGACCGCGCGGGACCGGCGGTCCCTAGTACAGCTTCGTCAGAGCTATAACGATCGAGGCGGCGACGCAGATGACGATGACCACCTGCATCCAGATCCAGAAGCGCGGCATGGCGGCCGATCCTAGTGACACGAACGTCACACTGGCGCCGGCGCCGCTGCCTATGATCGCCCTGTGATCGGTTCGATCGTCGTCGGCACGGATGGTTCCGACACCGCCGCCGAGGCGGTGCGGCAGGCGACCGAGCTCGCGCGCTCAGTTGGCGCGCGGATCTATCTCGTCTGCGCCTACGAGGCGGTGCCGGAGAGCCGGCTGCGCTCCGAACGGCTCGAAGTGCCGCAGGACCTCCAGTGGATGGTCAACCCACGCGCCGACGTCGACCGGCTGCTCGAGGAGGAGGCCGACGCGATGCGCGTCGCCGGACTGACCGTCGAGACGCTCGCGCGCGAGGGCGATCCCGCTGACGCGATCCTCGACGTCGCCGAGCAGCGCAACGCGGACCTGATCGTCGTCGGCAACAAGGGAATGACCGGCGCGAAGCGGTTCCTGCTCGGCTCGGTGCCGAACAAGATCTCGCATCACGCGCCGTGCAGCGTGCTAATCATCCGCACGACCTAGGTCGACGCGGCTAGCGGAGCGCTGCAGCGGCGTCGAGCAGGCCCCAGCCATAGCGCGGGTCCCAGCCGGGAGTCCCGATGT
Source organism: uncultured Solirubrobacterales bacterium (assembly GCA_965653255.1). GTDB lineage: Bacteria > Actinomycetota > Thermoleophilia > Solirubrobacterales > Thermoleophilaceae > JAAYBF01. The sequence goes on from CBFGZN010000114.1 coordinate 1,838, forward strand.
CGCGGGCCGACGCCTTCAGCCGCTTCTCGACGGCCGCCGGGCTCGGGTTGCGTCCCAGTCGCCGGCTGCCGATCAGCAGTGCGGCGACGCCGGAGACGTGCGGGGCCGCCATCGAGGTGCCCTCGTAGCCGGGCGGCAGGCCGAATCGCGCGACGCTGCCGGCGAAGGTCTGCTGGTAGATGTACTCGCCGCGCAGGTCGGGGCGGCAGTTGTCCACGTCGTACTGGGTGTCGGTGTTCGCCGCGTCGGCGCCGCCGCCGGGCGCCGCGATGTCGACGTGGACGCCACTGTTCGAGTACTCGGCTTGGCAGCCGTGAGCGGTCGTCGCGGCGACCGCGACGACATGGCGCGCGCGCGCCGGGTAGGCGACCTGCGGGGCGCCCTGGTTGCCGGCGGCGGCGATCACGATCGCGCCGCGCGAGCGCGCGTACTCGAGCGCCGAGACGATGTCGGGGATCTGCGCCGCGCGCACGGCGGCGTCGAACTCGAGGCTGAGGTTGATCACGTCGGCGCCATGGCGGGCGGCGAAGCGGATGCCGCGCGAGATCGAGAGCGTGTCGCCGGCGCCGGAGGCGTCGAGCACGCGCACCGGCATGATCCGCGCGCGGTAGGCGATGCCCGCCGCCGCCGTGGCGTTGCCAGTGCTCTGGGCGATCGTGCCCGAGACGTGGGTTCCGTGCCCGTTCTGGTCGTTGGGGTGGCGGTCGTCGGCGACGAAGTCGTAGCCCCGGACGAAGCGGTTGAGGTCGGGCGCACGGCGAAAGCGGCGGAAGCGCTGGTAGGCGACGCCGGTGTCGAGCACCGCGACGATCGTGCCCTTGCCGCCGGCATGTCCGCTCTGGCGGGCGATGCCCCAGGCATCCGGCATGTTGATCCCGGCGATGCTCGTAGCCAGGTTCCACTGCAGCGGGAAGCCAGGGTCGTTCGGCGTATAGGCGGTCGCGTGGGCGATGTAGTTCGGGCGCGCGTAGGCGACGCCAGGGCGGTCGCTCAGCTCGCGTGCCGCGTCCTTGACCGACTCGCCGTTCGCGACCGCGACCGTGGTCGACGCCGCCGCGCCCTCACGCTTGACGATCAGTTCGCCAGGCACGTACGCCGGGTCGGCCACCGCCGAGCTCGCCGTTACGGCCGTTAGGGCGAGCGCGGCCAGCGTCGCCGTGAAGAGGGAGGCTCGGGGCATGGGTTACGGTCCAATCACCAGTGTATGTGGAGGACAACACCTGCGGGGGAGGCAAGTTGTTGCCCTGGGCCAATCGGTATTCGCGGGGTCGGACTTGAGGACCTGCGTCACCGGAGCGACGGGATTCGTCGGCGGCCATGTCACGCGTGAGCTGCTCGAGCGCGGCCACGACGTCCGCGTCACCTACCGCGATCCCGACCGTCTGAAACGGCTCGGCGGGCTCGAGCCCGAGCTGGTGCGCGCGGACATCCTCGACCGCGCCGCGATGCGTCGCGCGGTGCGTGGCTGCGACGTCCTCTTCCACACGGCAGGCGTCGTGGCGTCGAAGCCGGTCTCCTACGTCCAGGACGTCAACGCGCTCGCGCCGCGGATCGCCGTCGAGGCGGCGGCGGCCGAGGGGGTCAGCCGTGTGATCGTGACCTCGAGCGTCGCCGGCATCGGGCCGGTCCCGCGCGGCAAGGTCGGGCATGAGGACGACCTCTACCGCGGCGGCGGCCTCGGCCTGACCTATCCCGACGCCAAGCACGAGGGCGAGATGGAGGCGTTCGCGGCCGGCGCGCGGCTCGGCGTCGAGGTGATCGTCACCAATCCCGCCTACGTGCTCGGCGTGCCGCTCGACCGCGACCAGCCGGGCGAGACCTCGACGCGGATCATCGGCAACTACCTGCGCGGGCGGCTGCCGGCGGTCGTCGACGGCGAGACGACGATCGTCGACGTGCGCGACGTCGCCGACGGCCATGTGCTCGCCGCCGAGCGCGGCAAGCCTGGCGAGCGCTACGTGCTCGGCGGCCACAACACGACCTGGCCGGACCTGATGGTCAAGGTCGGCGAGCTATCCGGGATCCACTACCCGCTCGGCGTCCTGCCCTACGGAGTTGGCGCGTTCGCCCGCCGCGTCGAGGCGCTGCGCCTGCCGATGGCGATCTCGGCTGAGGCGATGGTCCTGATGGAGCAGAACTGGTGCTACTCGTCGGCGAAGGCGAAGCGCGAGCTCGGCTACAAGCCGCGCGCCCATGACACCACCGTGCGCGACACCGTCGACTGGTACCTCGAGCTGATCGACGACGGGATCATCGATGGCGGAGCGCCGTCTCCGCTGTCGCTTGGCGCGGCTGGTCTGCGACTGGCTGAGCGGACCGGAGCGCTCGGGCTCGCCGACGCCGCGGCCCGTCGCGCCGGCCATCGCCTGGTCGCGCGGTGAGCGTCTTCTTCCCGCGCGACGAGTACTTCATGCGGCTGGCGCTGCGTGAGGCCGAGCGAGCGCTCGAGCACGAGGACGTGCCGGTCGGCTGCGTGATCGTGTTCGATGGCGAGGTGATCGCGTCGGCGCGCAACGAGCGCGAACTGCGCGAGGACCCGACCGCGCACGCCGAGGTGCTGGCGCTGCGCGAGGCGGCCAAGCACGTCGGCCGCTGGCGGCTCGACGGCTGCGTCCTCTACGTGACGCTCGAGCCGTGCGCGATGTGCGCCGGCGCGATCGTGTTGTCGCGCGTGCCGCGCGTCGTGTTCGGCGCGACCGATCCGAAGACCGGCGCGGCCGGCTCGGTCTTCGACGTGCTCGCCGAGCCGCGGCTCAACCACCGCCCCGAGGTCGCGGGTGGCCTGCTCGCCGAGGAGTCGGGCGATCTCCTGCGCGCCTTCTTCGCCTCGCGCCGCTGATCGCGGTCTCGCCGCCTACTCGCGGAACTAGAACATCGTTCTAGAACGATGTTCTAGTTCTCGGGCTTACATGGACCTTACGTCGAGCTGATCCTTCCCGTACAGGCGCCTCCGAGTATGGGCTCAGTCAAGGACCCGACTCCCCCGAGGAGGAGCACGTGAAGCACATGAAGAGCAGACTCAGGACGGTCGCGGTGGCCGTCGTCGTGTCGGCGCTGACCGTCGCCGGACTCGCCGTCGCCCAGGACGACGACGGTGGCCAGGGCAAGAGCGGCAAGGCGAAGCAGGGCCAGCGCCCGCCGGGTCCGCCCCCGGGTGGGTTCATGCTCGGCGGTCTGGGTGAGCGCGGCGGTTCGCTCACCTACTCGGAGACGCATCTGCGCAAGGACGGCAAGGACGTCGTCGTGCGCTCCGATCGCGGCAAGGTCGTGTCGACGAGCGACGACTCGATCTCGATCGAGCGCAACGACGGCGAGACCGTCGAGGTGGCGGTCGACGGCGACACCAAGGTGCTGGCGGGGCCGCGCAAGCGCGACGCCGACGTGAGCGACATCGCCGACGGCAAGCAGGTCGTCGTGATCCGTGCCGATTCCGACGACGCCGCGGAGGCGGTGCTGGTCGAGCCGAAGAACCGCGGCAAGATGATCCGCCACCGCTTCGGCGGACCGCCCCCGGGCGGCGGCGAGATGCCGGCACCGCCGTCGTTCGACGGCCAGCAGGGCTGACCGGGCTTGGCGGGGCCGCTCTTGACGGGCGGCCCCGCCGGTCGCTGTGCGAAGGTGGCCGCGTGAACGGCCACGTCCTGATCGTCGAGGACGAGCTCAGCATCGCCGAGCTGGTGCGTGCCTACCTCGAGCGCGACGGCTACTCCGTCACCTGGGCGCGCAGCGGCGAGGAGGCTCTCGTCGAGATCGACCGTCACCCGGTGCGGCTGGTGGTGCTCGACATCGGACTGCCGGGGATCGACGGCTTCGAGGTCTGCCGGCGGCTGCGCGCGAGCACCGCCGTCCCGATCGTGATCCTCAGCGCGCGCGACGACGAGGTCGATCGCGTGGCGGGACTGGAGGCCGGCGCCGACGACTACGTCGTCAAGCCGTTCTCGCCGCGCGAGCTGGTCGCGCGGGTCAAGGCGGTGCTGCGGCGCGCGGACGGCGGCAACGGGCTGGCGGGCGCCGGTGCCGGGTCGCGGGGCGTGCAAGCGCCGGGCCTCGGCGGGGCGGCTCGGCCGTCTGGCGACGAGGAGATCGTCGAGGTCGCCGGTCTCCGGCTTGACCGCGGCGCCCGTGAGGTGACCGTCGACGGCGCGCGCGTCGACGTGACCGCGCGCGAGTTCGACCTGCTCGCCGCGCTGCTCGCCAACCCCGGCCGGGTGCTCGATCGCGACCGCCTGCTCGATCTGGCCTGGGGGATGGACTTCGCCGCCGGGACGCGGACGGTCGACGTCCACGTCGCCCAGTTGCGCCGCAAGCTCGGCCGGCCGAAGCTGATCGAGACGGTGCGCGGCGCCGGCTACAAGCTGGTCGCCTGATGCGCTCGCTGCGACTGCGCCTGTTCGCGGGAATCCTCGGCGCCGCGCTGGTCGCGGTCGTCGTCTCGCTGGCGATCGGCGTCGTCCTGACCCGCGGCGCGGTACGCGACCAGATCGCCGACGAGGTCGCGGGTCAGGCTGACTTGATCGCCTTTCAGCTGCGCAGCGCGGGGGAGGACGTGTTGTCGACCCGCGTCGGCGGCGATCGGCTGCGCTCGACTCGCCGTCTGCGGCTCGCGCCGCTCTTTCGCGATCTGGCGGCGCCGACGCCGCCTGGTGCGAGCGGCGCGCCGCCGCCCGGGCTCGGCGGTCCGGCCGGACCGCCGGGTGGCGGCGCTCTGGGCGGTGGTGGCGCTGCCGCGCTCGGTGGCCCAGGGCCGGGCGGCCCGCCGGCAGCTGGCGGCGACGCCGCGCCCCGTCCCCAGGTGCTGACGCTCGCGGGCGCGCGCGCGGCGTTGCCTGCCGACGCCTACGCCGAGCTCCGCGGCGACAACAGCGCGAACGGGCGCGCCGAGATCGACGGCGAGCGCCAGATCTACTCGGCGCGGCGGGTCGGCCCGGCGGTCGTGCTCGTCTCGCGACCGGACTCGCTGACCAAGGATGACTTCTCGGACTACCTCGGCGGCCTGTTGCTCGCCGGCGCGATCGCCGCGGCACTCGCTGGCCTGGCCGCCGCGCTGCTGGCGCGCAGGTTGACGGCTCCGATCGCGCGCGTCGGCGACGCTGCACGTTCGCTCGCCGAGGGCCGCGATCCCGGCCGGCTGCCGCCGGAGAAGACTGCTGAGCTCGCCGCCCTCTCGGACTCCTTCAACGACATGTCCGAGCAGCTCGCGCGCTCGCGCGAGGCCGAGCGGGCGGTTCTGCTGTCGGTGTCGCACGAGTTGCGCACGCCGCTGACCGCGATCCGCGGCTACGCCGAGGGCATCGAGGACGGAACGGTTGATCCTAAGACGGCCGCCGAGGTCGTTGGGCGCGAGGCGGACCGCCTCGGCCGTCTGGTCGGCGACCTGCTCGCGCTGGTCAAGCTGGAGCAGGGCGTGCTCGACGTTCGCTCCGAGCGCGTCGACTTGGCCGAGGGGGCGCGCGAGGCCGAGCGGCGACTGCGTCCGCAGGCGAAGGCGAGCGACGTGGCCGTGACCGTCGAAGCTGGCGGCGGCGAGGTCGACGGCGATGAAGTCACGACATCGGACGCCGGCGGCGGTCAGCTCGTCGCGCTGGCCGACGCCGACCGCGTTGTCCAGGTCGTCTCCAACCTCGTCGAGAACGCGATCCGCGTCACGCCCGCGGGCGGCACGGTCGCGGTCGGCGTCGTTCCCGGCGCGATCGTCGTCTCCGACACCGGTCCCGGCATCCCCGCCGAAGACCTAGAGCACGCCTTCGACCGCTTCCACCTGCGCCGTCGGCACGGTCGCGGCTCGCCCGACGGCGCCGGGCTCGGCCTCGCGATCGTCCGTGAGTTGACCGAGGCGATGGGCGGCAGCGTCGCCGTCGAGAGCAGCCCCGGCGCGGGCGCCACCTTCACCGTCCGCCTTCCCCCCGCGATCTAGGCGACCTCAAACCAGTTCGGAAGGTTGTGCACACCCTGCTGTGCACAAACCTCCATGCGAGAGTCGGTTGGCACGGATCCGCCACGCCATTGGGAATAGATGCGGTCACTCCCCGACTCCGACTAGGAGGACCGATGTCCCACAGGATCAAGACGATCGCGATCGCCGCGACCGCATCCGCATTGACGGTCGCCGGAATGGCCGGCGCGCATGGCGGCGACGGCAAGGGCGACCGCCACTCGGCGCCCGCATTCAGCGGCAGCTCACTCGGCAAGTCGCTCACCTACTCGGAGACGCATCTGCGCAAGGACGGCGAGGACGTCACGGTCCATGTCGATCAGGGCCGGGTGCTCGCGTCGACCGCGAGCAGCGTCTCGATCCGTCGCAACGACGGTGAGACCGTCGAGGTGCCGGTTGACGGTGACACCAAGGTCTGGGGCGGCTGGTGGCACAGGGGTCACGGCGCGAAGGCCGCACACCACAAGCACGGCGACGGCGGTGCCGGCGTCGCCGACATCCCCGAGGGCAAGCGTGTGCTTGTCCTGCGCAGCG
>CBFGZN010000115.1:0-8292 GCA_965653255.1 uncultured Solirubrobacterales bacterium
CACGTCAAGGAGAGTGAAATGGTCGACGCCCTGGTGGAAGAGATCGACGCCTGGGAGAAGGAAGAGGCGGCAGCCGGCGCGGCCCCGGCCGGAAGACGCGTCGCGGCGTCTTGGCGACCGTGCGCCGGCCGCGCTTGGCGACCAGCTGAACGCGTGCGCGGCGCGTGACGGTGAAGGTCACGACCAGGCGCAGCCCGACGAGCTTGCTGCGCACCTTGCGCAGTAGCGGCTTCAGGCCGCGGACCTTGGCGGGCGGCTGCTCGGCGTTCGGGTTCAGCTCGAGCGGCGGTGGCGCGAACAGCTGCGAGTCGTCGACCGGCGGCCGGTCGGGCACGAACTGCTCGGCAGCCTCGTTGGGGCGGAAGTCGATCGTCGTCTGGAACGCCGGGTCGTCGTCCTTGGTGAGCGCGCTGCCGTCGCTGTAATGGAACAGCCAGCCCGCCCAGGTGACCATCCAGCAGTCGTTCGTCGACGTGCAGGCGATCCGCGCGGCGCTGCCGCGGCCGGCGCCGGCCGCGGGCAGGCGCGAAGTCGTGGTCGTGCCGTCGGCTTCGATTCGCCCAACCGTCGCCTTGCTGTTGACGCTGCGCCGGTCGGCGAACGGGACGACTGTCGCGAAGGCGGCCGTCGTGCCGGGGATCGCGGCGACGTCGCCGAGGCGGTCGGTGGGGCCGAAGGTCGCGCCGGTCAGCTCGACCTCCTCGAAGCTGTCGCCGACGAGGCGCGCCGCGAGCGGCGGACGGGAGACGACGTCGGCGGGAATGTCGGCCGCCGGTCCGGATGCCGCGCCGCCGCCGACCGCCCAGAGGTTGGTCCCGTCGCTATCGAGCGCCAGTAGCTCGCTGCCGTCCGCGGGAACGTCAGGCAGCGCAGCCGGCTCAAACGGGTCGTTCGCGAAGGCGCCGTCGGTAACCGTGTGGATCAGTCGCGCGACGGGTTCGGGCTCCGCGAGGTCAGCGGCCGCGATCTGCTCGGGCGCGCGACCGGCGAGCGTGCTCTCGTAGAGCGTGCCGGCGTGTGGCTCGAGGTCGCTGACCGCACGTCCCTGCGGGCCGTAGAAGCTCTCGAGGTCGCTGCCGTTCCAGTGCAGGTGGAAGGCGCCGACGCGCTCGCCGAGCGGATCTTGGGCGCCGACGCCGCCGAACCAGCAGTCGTTCGGCGCGGTGCAGGCCGCTGAGATCATCGGCCGGAAGGGATCGGCGGCCTCGATCGGTGTGCTCCAAGAGCCCACGACCTGGCCGTCCTTGAAGCGGCAGAGCGCCATGCCGGAGCCGGCGCGCGGCTGGCTCGGCTGGCTGACGACCCAGAACTCGCGTGCGTCCGCCCAGGCGATCCGCGCGCTGTCGCCGGGACCGCCGCAGACGGTCGCGAGCTGGCGCCAGCCGGTGCCGTCGTAGCTGTAGATGCCGCGGCGGATCGTCGAGTTGCCCTCGACCGTCAGCAGGCCGCGGTTCGGCGCCCAGAACTTCAGGTCGCCGGGCGCGCCGAGCGGCACCTTGAACGGGGCACCGGCCGGCGGCGCCGGTTGCTCGAGCCGCCAGATCGGGTCGGCAGCCAACGCGGGCGTTGCCACGGCGAGAGCGGCTACGACGCTGAGCGCCGTTGCCGCTCCATTAGTCACTCTCTGCCTGGGTCTCACGGTCCCGCGATACATCTATGTCGCCCTCGACATAGGTCAGTGGCGTGGGCTTGACGGTCGCCAGCACGGCGTCGAGCGCGTGGCCGGAGAGCGTCTCGTGCTCGATCAGCGCGTTGGCCGTCTCCTCGACGGCGCTCCAGTTGCGGCGCAGGATCGTTTCGGCGCGTTCAACGGCCTCGCCGACGATTCGCTCGACCTCGCGGTCGATCAGCTCGAGCGTCGCCGGGCCGATCTGGCCGAGCTCCTGCAGCGACGCGCCGAGGAAGACCTCGCCGGCCTTCTCGCCGACCGTCACCGGTCCGAGCTCCTCAGACATCCCGTAGGACGTGACCATCGAGCGGGCGAGCGACGTCGCGGCGTGCAGGTCGTCGTGGACGCCGGTCGAGACGACGCCGAACTCGAGCCGCTCGCCGGCGAAGCCGGCGACGATCGAGATCAGGTGGCGGCGCATGTCCGGCTCCTGCATCACGACTGCGTCGCGGTCGGTGAGCATGTTCGCCGCCGTGCCGAGCTGACGCCCACGGGCGACGATCGACAGCTTCTGCGCGGCGATCCGCTGGCCGATCGAGCGGATCGCGACGGCGTGGGCCGCCTCGTGGACGGCGATCACCCACAGCTCGTCGCGCGTCATCACGTGGCTCTTGCGCGCCGGCCCGGCCACGACGCGGTCGATCGCCTCCTCGAGCGTCGGCTGGTCCATCTCGGTCAGGCCCTCGCGGACCGTCAGCAGCGACGCCTCGTTGATCACGTTCGCCAGCTCGGCGCCGGAGAACCCGGAGGTCAGCTTGGCGATCTCCTCGAGCGAGACGTCCGGCGCCAGCGGCCGCTTGCCGCAGTGCAGGCGCAGGATCTCCAGCCGGCCATGGACGTCGGGGACGTCGACGGTCACCTGCCGGTCGAAGCGGCCCGGGCGCAGCAGCGCCGGGTCGAGGATGTCGGGCCGGTTGGTCGCGGCGAGCACGACGATGCCGGCGTCGCCCTCGAAACCGTCCATCTCGACGAGCAGCGCGTTGAGCGTCTGCTCGCGCTCGTCGTTGCCCTGGCCGACGCCGGCGCCGCGCTTGCGGCCGGCGGCGTCGAGCTCGTCGATGAAGATCAACGCCGGGGCCATCTTGCGCGCCCGCGCGAACAGGTCGCGGACGCGCGCCGCACCGACACCGACCAGCGACTCGACGAAGTCCGATCCGGACAGCGAGAAGAACGCCGCGTCGGCCTCGCCGGCCGTCGCCTTGGCGAGCAGCGTCTTGCCGGTTCCGGGTGGTCCGACGAGCAGCACGCCCTTCGGTGCCCGTGCGCCGACGAGCGCGTACTTCGACGGATCGGCGAGGTAGTCGCGGATCTCGCGCAGCTCGGCGACGGCCTCACCGGCGCCAGCGACCTTGTCGAAGGTCGTGCGGTCGGGCGAGCCCTCGCCGGCCTTGCGGCCCTTGCCGGTGAACTTCGAGAAGCCGGCGAACGCGCCCGCGCCGCCGTCCTGGCCGATCCGCGTGAACAGCACGAACAGGCAGACGAGCAGCAGGATCGGGATCAGGAACTGGACCAGGATCTGCTTCGTCGGCTTGTCCGACTGCTGGTCGATCGTGACCGCCGCGCCGCTGGCGGTGAGCTGCTTGAGCATCTGCGCCGTCTGGGCGTCGGACTTCGGGTAGGCGGCGTAGAGCAGCTGGCCGCCCTTCGTCTCGATGACGACGCGGGCGTCCTGGTCGAGCAGCGTCGCGGTCTCGATTCGGTCCGCCTCGGCGAGGCTGGTGACGTCGCTCAGCGGTACGCGCTCGCCGTCGGAGCTCGGCTGGATCTCGCCGAGCAGCATGAAGAACAGCAGCGTCAGCGCGAGCGACGCGAAGATCAGGAAAGTGTTGAGGGGGTCCTTGGCCAGCCAGCGCCCAACGGACACCGCGACGCCGCCCATTGCCTGGGCGACGTCGCGGGTCTCGACCTTCTTGGGGCGCTTTGGCAGCGGACTCCCCGTGCTAGCGGCGCCCACTCTTCTTGGGCTTGTTGAGCTTGAGCGTGACCGTGCGGGTCGAGCTCTTCGCGGTGCCGCCAGTCGGCGTGTAGGTCAGCTTCAGCGTGACCTTCAGGTTGCCCTTCTTCTTCAGCAGGTCCTTCGCGGCCTTGCTGGGCTTCAGGGTCAGCTTGAACGTGCCGGCCTTGTTCGCCGTCAGCACGACCCGGCCGACCTTGACCGTCTTCTTGCCGGACTTCGCGTTGCCGACCAGCTCGAGCTTGCCCTTGCCCGGGAGCTTGACCGAGACGGTCGCGCTGCCGGTCTTGGACGAGATCGCGGTCTTCGGGACCGAGAACTGGTTGCTCGGCTTCTTGGCCGGTGGCGTGTTGTTGCCACCGCCGGGCGGGTTGTTGTTACCGCCCCCACCGGGCGGGTTGTTGTCGCCACCGCCGGCTGCCTTGTTCCAGCCGATCGCGTCGACGCCGGCACGGGCGATCGTGAGGATCCCGGCCGGAAGCGGCGCGTAGTCGTTGAGCGTCAGCAGCGTCTGGCCGGGCGTGGAGACGATCGACGCCCAGTAGTCCTTGACCGTGCGAGCGCGCTGCTCCTCGATCGCGGACACGCCGTAGACCGTGGCGTTGTCGTCGAACACCAGGCCATAGGTCAGCGTGCAGAGCCCGTAGCCGGTCGGCGAGTTGACGCCGCTGGCCTGCGACCAGTCGCCGAGCGTCGAGGCGCCGAGGTTGACGAACTGCGTCGTGTTGCAGTTCGCGCCACGGTTGCCCGTCGTCTGGTAGCCGACGGGGTCGGAGGTCGGCTCCTCCCAGTCGGGAGTCGGCGTATCGCCGTTCTGGACCTGGGTCCAGTACTTGTCGGGCGGCGTGACGCCGGCCGGGTTGACCGCCAGCGACGGAACCGCCGTGCGGGCGCTCGCCACGTCGGAGTAGCCGATCGAGCCGTCCGTCGAGTTGACCACCGGGACGAGGTTCTCGTTCCCGTTGGCGCAGCCGCTGGTCAGCTGATCGGTGGCGTCGGCCTCGTTGCCCGGCGCCGCGGTCGCGCCGCACTGGCCGCCGGTGCCGAACACCGCTCCCGGCCACTCGCGGTTGCCGTTGCCACCGGTCTGGTAGGTGGTCAGCCAGCCCTCGGCCGGGTCGATCCGGCTGAGGTAGTCCTTGAATGCGAACGTCGTGCCCGACGCGTCGAAGCGGACGACGCGGATGATCGGCTTGTCGCAATCGGTGTCGGTCGCGAGCTCCGGGAAGACGTCGTCCCAGCGCTCGAAGCCGGCGTCCTTGGCGAAGATCCCCTCTAGCGTCGCCTTGTCGAAGCGGGCGCGCAGCAGGTTGTCGTCGCCGGTTCCGACGGCGTCGGTCCGGTGGGCCGGTGTCAGCAGAGTCGCGTCACAGGCGTTCGGGAAGTTGACGATCACCGCGACCGCGCCGACTGCGGCGGGGATCTGGTGGATCGAGCCGTTGTCGTTCGGGGTCAGGACGTCGCCCTCGTTGATCGCCGTCTTCTGTGAGCTGGTCAGCGGGTCGTCGGTTCCGCCGAAGCGAGCTGTGGCGACCGGCGGGCGCTGTGTCACAGCGGTCCGTCCCGCCCCGGAGCCAGCCGGGTCGTAGGTGATGTTCGGGCTAGTACCGCCGCAGAAGTTGTTGGTGAAGTTGAACTCCCAGGCGCCGTGGGCGGCCTGGGCGAACGACGCGCCGCGGCCGGTGATATCGGTGCCGTTGCACTGTGTGGAGGTGAACGCCGCGTTGGCCTGCGGCGCGAAGCCGGCGACGGCGACCAGCCCGAGGGCCAGGGCGCCGAGCCCCGTGCGAATCCGACTCATCCGAGTCTTTCCTTTCCTTGACTGAACCATTTGGCAGCGAGCGTGCTCGCGAGCGTGGGGCCTCGTCAAGGCGCTTCACGGAAGTTCTACGACACCTTTACCGGCACTTCTCCAGGACTTATCCAAATCGTTTCCGGCCGGTGAAGAGCGGTTCACCTGCGGAACTCGCCACGCGTGCTCGTGCGCAGCTTACGTCCGCCGCGAGAGGCCACGTAGCCGACCACCAGGCGGGCGGCGATCGCCTTGCGCCGGCGCAGCTCGCCGCGGTAGCGACGCACGGGACGTAGGACGATCTTCACCTGCCCGCGCGCCCGCGCGCGAGCGCTGCCGGTTGCGATCGTGCGCAGCTTGCGCGGCCTGCCGGCGCTTGCGCGGGCCGCCACCTTGACGCCGCCGGCCGCCGGCACGCTGACCGTCACGACGACGGCGCCGCCCGGGCGGGACCTGGCGCTGGCCCGGATCCGGGGGCCGCTGCCGTCGAGATCGACCTGCACCGAGCCGCCGGGCCCGTCGTCGCCGTTCGAGGGCGGAGGCGGCTCGACGACCGGCTCCGCCTGGCGCGTGACGACGAAGGCGTCGGGGCGTTGGTTGGCGTCGCCGAAGAAGAGGTTGCCGGCGAAGGAGACGAACGCAACACGGCCGCCATCGCCGGAGATCGAGACGTCGCCGACGACGGCGGAGTCGATGTCGCCGCCGGCGTAGGAGCGGGCGGCGCGCTCGATCGTGCGCTCGGCGAGGTCGACGACGTAGAGGTCCTGCTCGGGCGTGGTCCGCGGCGTCCCGATCTGCCTCAGCGCGGGTAGGACGAACTGCGTGCGCGCCGTCGTGAGGGCTAGTCGGCGACCGTCCGCCGAGATCGCGATCTTGTCGATCGGCGGGCCGTCGCCGACGCTGGATCCCTCGCGCGTCAGCTCGACCGTCGCCTGCTTGCGCGTCAGGCCGGGCGACATGTCGGTCACGTAGAGATCGAGTCCGAGCCCCGTGCCGACGTTCGGTCGCGGGCGCGAGTTCGTCAGGAAGGCGACCGTCCTGCCGTCGGCGCTGATTGCCGGCAGCAGGTCGAAGTTGGCGCTGATGCCGAGCTCCGAGCGCGCCAGCGGCCCGTAGCAGGGTCCGGTCGAGAAGTCGTCGAACGCGACCGGCCCGGACGGCTGGCAGGCGGGGTCGTCTGGATCCGACATGCCGGTGATGCGGCGCGTCGGTGCGCCGGGGCCGTCGGCGATCCGCCGCCACAGGTAGTAGGAGAAGCCGGGCAGGTCGGTGCTCTCGCCTTCGACCAGCGGGGTCTGCAGCGGGGCGTTGCGGCCGGTCCAGATCGCGGTGCTGCCGTCGCCGCTGATGCCGGCCGGCCCGACCGCTCCGCCAGCCGGATCGCCGCTGGCGGTGGTGCGCGTCACGAGCGTGGTCGTGTTCGCGTCGCGGTCGCGCACGAAGACCTGGGCGTCGGTCGTGTCGATGCCGGGACGGTTGGGCAGATCGGTCGCCGAGGCGGTGTTGCGGAACGCGACCTTCGACCCGTCGAGGCTGATCGAGGCGCCGGGCGTGACGTCCGCGCCCGGATTGCCGCCGAGCTGCTGCTGGCTGGGCGGCGCGTAGGCGGCGGGCAGATCGCCGCCGTCCTTGGCCGAGACGAGGTCGTACGCGCTCGGTGAGCGGGTCGCCACCGACATGTCGCGCACGTAGACGTCGATGTTGGCGTTGGTGTCCGCGGGCACCAGTTGCTGACCAGTCGAGAAGGCAACAAAGCGGCCGTCGGCGCTGATCGAAGGGTTCTGGGCGCCGCGCGTCTGGAGGACGTTCGTCGTCTCGTCGCGGAAGTCGCCGTCTGCCACCAGCTCGAGCTGGCGCGTCTCGAGGTCGAAGCGGAAGATCCCGCCGATGCGCACCTGGCCGGGTGGGTCCGGGTCGTCGTCGGCGAAGAAGTTGCGCGCGCGGGTCTGGATGGCGACATAGCGGCCCTCGCTGGCAACGGTCGCATGAGTGGTCGTGTCGTCGCCCTGCTCGAGCCGACCGAAGTCGGCCGACACGATCTGGGCGCCGTTGCCGTAGAAGGCGTCAGCGGTCGGGGCGAAACTGAGGCTCGCGAGAGCCACCGCAGAGACGGCGAGCCGGAAGCGGTTCACGGGACTCGCACCTTGCGGCGGAAGACGCGCAGGTTGCCGGCCTTGTCGCGTGCGCGTACGACGACGCGGTAGACGCCCGGACCGCTGTAGGAGTTGCTGGTCTGCGCCACGCGCGCGCGAGTACGGCCGTCGCCGAAGGAGACGCGCACCGAGCGCTTGCGCAAGCCAGATCCGGCGCGCCGGCCGCCGTCGCTCACACGCACGCTCAGCGTCTGTCCGCGGCGGACCAGGCGCACGCGCGGCGCGTTGCGGTCGACGAACAGGCGGCCGGTGCGGCTGCCAGTCTCCTGACCGGCGTCGTCGATCGCGTAGACCTGGATCCGGTGGCGGCCGTCGCCGACGTCGTCGCGGCTCAGCCGCGCCTTCAGCCGGCGCAGACCCTCGACGACGGGCTCGTCGTCGACGCTGACCGAGTAGCGGACGCCACCGATTGCGCTCGGCGAGTGGTCCCAGGAGATCGGGATTCGCTTGCCGCGCCGCCAGCCGCTCGGCAGCAATACGAGGAATGGGTCGGGCGGGGCGTCGACGACGGCCGCGGCGATCTGCGCGCCGGCGCCGCTGCCCTGCTTCCAGGCGAGGATCGCGTCACCGAGGCCGGAGCCGCCGAGGGTGTCCGCGACCGTTCGTGTCCACCACCCCCGCAGGGCCAGGAACCCGGCGCCCACCGCCACCAGCGCGAGCCTCGCGGGCATGCCGAGCCCGCGGGTGCCGAGCAGCATGCCCGCGGTGATGATCGGATAGCCGA
>CBFGZN010000116.1:0-8175 GCA_965653255.1 uncultured Solirubrobacterales bacterium
CGCGTCCTTAGTCATGGCCGACAGCGACCGCAGCACGCCCGTGGCGCCCGTGGCCGCCCTGCCCTGAACTCGCAGCATGTGATCGACCAGCGCGTTGACGTGCTTGGGCCTTAGCTCGGTGTAGGGCCAATCGCGGAACCTACGGCCGTCGATCTCCACATCAAGCATGCGCCCCACCCGCTGATCGTTCGTCTGGTTCGTGCGCGCGCTCCGTGGGTGCTTCTCGGTCCACGTCGCCGCGTAGTCGCCCACCGTCACGACGCTGGTCGACGACGGCTTGGCGTGCATCGCGTCGTACGCCTCATCAATCGCGGTCTGGGCGTCCGCCTTCTTGTCAAACGTCCCCTTCCCGCCGTTCCAGTCCGGCCCCCAAATCCGATGCCTGCCGTCAGGGCCGGTGTAGCGAGCCACCCACACGGCCTTCCCGCTCGGATTGATCCGCTTACGTGGCGTCTCGTGCCGTCGCCTCACCGTGCTGCCTCCTCGTGTCGCTGCTGTAGATACGTTTCAACGTCCGCCGGGTCGAAGCGATAACAGCCCTCAATCACGTAGTGGTCGAGACGCTTCTCTTTGATCATCCGGCGCACCTGGCGGTCGCTAAAGCTGAGCTTCGCCGCAAGGGTCTGAACCGTGTAGAACGGTTCGTCGCGCCGAGAGGGGTGGTCGGCGACCGCCTTCGCAATCGCCTCGATATCCGCCGGGACGAGCCTCACCGGCCGCCCTCAGTCCCCGCCATGCGGTCCCTCCTCCCGAATCCAGATCCAGCCGTCGCTATCCGGCTCACGCAACGCGCGAAGTCGTGCTGGTCGGCGAGCGCGTACGTGCCCGCGTCGTCGCCCTCAGCGGTCCAGTCGCAGTTGTGGCAGCAGACCCGGAACGTCGGCGGCGCGCTCGACCCGCTGAACGTGAACATCCGCTCAGGCGTCGCCATTGCCCGTCTCCTCTCCCTCGGTAGCGGCCAGCCCGTGTGGGCACTCCCGGAGCCGCTCGCGTGCTCGCTCGACCGTCGTTCGCTCGGGGACCAGGCCGTCCGCCTCCCACTGCTTCAGCGTGAGATCGCGGGCGCTCTCCGGTGCGCCATCGGCCACCAGCCCTACCCAGCATCCGCACGCCGGCTTGACGGCGACGTGACAGTCGGTAGCGGCCGGCTCTGGACCCCCAGAGACAGCGGACGACTCGAACGTCTCGCGCAGCGCCTCGGCAGCGACCTCGGCCATGAGCGGCGCATTGATCGCCCCGTCTGCGATCAGCGACAAGCACGTGTGCGTCTCGCGAATCGTCTTCGCGCCCTCCACCGTCAGCCCTACGGCAGGCACCTCAGCCAGGTGTGAGTCGCCGATCTCGCGCAGCGCGTTCGCCGCATGCTCTTGGATCGCCGTTCGGCTAGACCAGCTCACCGATGGCCGGTCGCGGATCTCCGACAGAGCGCGGCCTAGGACGCCAAGACGCTGGCGATACCGCCGCGACGCCTCGGCGTCGCTCTCGCCTTTCTCGTCTAGGGAGGACGGGGAGTGCTGAGCGTCGGCCCAGTCAATGAGGACGGCAAACACGGCCTGCCTGGCCCGCGTCGCCCTGGCAGGCGTCACGAACCCGAACGGTCCGGACACCGCACTGTCCGCCTTGACGCAGAGGTCAAGTGGCGGCTGGCGCAGTACCTCCGTAGACAACGGCACGGCAGCGACACCAGCCCGCTGCGCCGCCGCGATGATCCGGGGCGCGTTCTCGGCCAGCCACTTCCGCGTGACCCGCTCGTCCTCGCTGGACAGCTCGCCGAGATTGGCCAGCGCGTCGATCCCGTCTTCGATCTTGGCCGCCAGCACGCCTCGCTCGTCGCCCTGCTCCAGCTTCGCGATGTAGTCGCGTAGGGCGTCGATGCCCCGGTCGCCGTCCCTGACGAGATCGTGGAACTTAGCGAGATGGCCCTGCAGCCGCTCGGCCTCGGCACGCGCCTCGTCGCGCTCGCCGCGCAGGCGTTTCGCGGCTTCGATGATCCCGCCCTCGGGCTTCCCGAACGCCTCGTGGATCGCGTCGATGCACACCCGGAGGTCGTCGCGAGTCGCACGCAGATCGGCGAGCGCACGGTCAACCTCGGGGCCGGTCATCTCCAGCGGCTTCCCGACAGCGTTGTGCGCCGTAACCGTCAGCGTCTTGCCGTCCGCCCCCTCAGACTGGGCGTCTACTGGTAGCCCTGCCGGTGCTACCCCGGCCAGAGCGTCCCGAGCCTCACCAACGAGCGCGTACAGCTCTTGGTAGCGCTCCTCGGCGATGGTGCAGAGCTTGCGAGCGGGCCTACCGGGATGCACCTCCTGGGCGCAGGAGAGCGTCGTGAGCAACCCCGACGCGAGCCGCTCGACCAGCGCCTCTCTGTCAACAGGACGGGACCACAAGGCGACGACACGCTCCATCGCCTCGCGGGGCATCAGGAACGGCTTGGGCGCATACACGAACCCGTCGTCGGCGAACTCGGCGAAGATCCCCAAGCTCTGGTCGTGAACGAAGCGATACCGCTCCGGCCGGTCGTCGTCTACCTGTACCGGCCTCGCGTGGTAGCGATCTGCCGCAGCCATGACCTCGGCCCGCTTCGGATCGTTCCTCGCCGCCTCGAACTCGTCCTCGTCAATCGTCGCGAAGGGCTCCCCGGCAGCGAGAGAAGCGAGGACGTCGCCCGCCTCGCGCTCCATGAACTCGCGGCCCGTCTCGGTGACAACAAGGTCGTAATCGCCGTCGACGGCGTCTGCCCGCGACACGACCTGGCCCGAATCCTCAAGCGCTAGATAGCCCGCATCGATCAGCACGTCCGCGCCGAAGGCGGGATAGACCGGCGGATCGGTCCCGTCGCACACCGACAAGGCAAGCGCCCACTCGCGACGCTTCCGCTTCTCCCGCTCGGAGCTCAGCTCGGTTGCGGCCTTGTACGACTCCTCGACGCACTCGGCGACCGGCATCACCTCGACGACCTCCCAGCCCTCTTCCCGCCGCGCGGAAGCCAACGATGGCCTGATATTCGTCCAGGACGACCAGTCGCCGCTCGTGTACTGGAAGCGGGCCAGCGTCACCCTCAGCCCGTCGTGGGACTGCTCCCCCGACAGGTCTGCCGGCGGGTGCGCGTCCTGCGCCGGGGCATCCTCGGATGCACGGTCGGCGGTGGTGCCAGTGTCGCGCTGAGCGGCGAAGGCAGACCGCTCCCCGCCAGCAGGCTCTTCCAGAGCGTCCCGGACCTTCGAGACGATGAACTTCGCGTCCGCGAGGCAGTCCCTCTCGTCGAGCTTTCCGTCAGCCGCTATGGCCGCGATCTCGTCGATGATCGGCACGACCGCCTCGACGGCCGCCTGCTCGCGCTCCCCCGTCTCAGAGAGCGGGGAGGGCTTCGGATACGTCGATTGCGCGGCGGCTCGCTCCTCGCGTTTCCGCGTAGCGGGATCAGTCGGCATGTGAGGCCTCCTCGGCATAGAACAGCGACGGCCAATCGGCTAGGACGGCGAGACGGCCGCGACGCTCCCACTGCTGCTTCGCGCCGATGCGCTCTACCTGCTCCGGTGGCAGGGCATCGCAGTGGCCCATGACCTCTTGCAGCCCGCCGGCGGGGACCTTGCCCGTCTCGTGGATGTGCACGGCGATCTCGTCAATGCGAGCGTTGGACAGCAGCCGCCCCGCTCCCTGTGTAGTAGAGGGATCAGGCATCGTTCGCCGCCTTGATTCGAGCGATGTCCCCCGATACGTCCTCGCCCGCCAGCTCACGGCGGATCACGTCCTCGACGTCGATCAGCTCATCCAAGAGCTGCCGCCCGTCGAAGTCGGACCAGTCGTTGCGGTAGTAGAAGCCGATCGTCGTCAGCAAGCCCAGCGACTCAGGCTCGGGCCGCGTCTCGGTTTGTGGAGTGCTCTCAGCCACAGGCACGCACCTCCTGAAGCCGCGCGATCAACGCATCGACCTCGGCGGGCGCCAGGTCCGCGTAGACGTCCGCGCCAACGTTCGGCCACTCGATCGACAGGCGAACGTCGTCGGTCTCGGCGCCGCCCTCGTCCACGGTCACCACGACTGGCGTGTTCTCGCCACGAAAGCTGAACGCCAGATCGTCGCTTCCCGGATCGAGATAGCCGTCGCCGACGACCCCCCGCGTGCGCTTCGCCTCACTCGCCATGCTCATCGTCTCCCTGCTCGGGGCCAAACCAGCCCGTGATCGCGGCGGTAATCGCCGCCTGCTCTGTCGCCGTCTCCGACGTGTCGGCGGGCAGCCCCAGCGCATCCATGACGTGCCGGGTGAGGTCCGGCACGTTGACCGGCTGCATCCGGCTGTCGATCCGTCGAAGATCGCCCATCGTCAGCCCCGTCCACTTGTTCGGCGGCGGGAAGCAGTTCGTCGTGGCGGTGACCATCCTCCGGCCGTCGTCCTCCTGGGCGAAGACGCGCAGCACATGCGCAAGGCGCTCCTCTGGCTCCGCGCCCGGCGGGTCGCCAAGTCGCCCCATCTCCTCAGCCAACGTCTCGGCGCTCATCGGCGCTCCCTTCCTCGGGGTTGGTGTTCACTGCCAGGGCCGCACGGGCCATTCCGCGATACGTCTGCGCTATCGACACGAGCGCGTCGTCGGTCTCATCGCCCACGGACGGCTGTCAGCAAGGCCGCTCGCGTCGGTGTCGGCGATCTCTTCGAGCGCGTCGGTCAGCCGTTGCTCGCGTTCCAGTACCTCGGGGACACCCGCCAGCTCCAAGTACTGACGCGCGACCGTCAGGTGCATCCCCTGAAGCTCCCGGATGCGCTCAGCCAGCGACAGCGCCCGCCAATCCGGGTCGCGCGATCCCCACGCCCGGCGGGCGTGAGACTTGACACCCAGTCGGGTCAGCACACCATGCGCCTCCGCGATCTCGTCGGCCATCGCCTGCACCGCCTCAACCGCTCGATTCGGAGGCCGCTCAGGCATCCGCCTCACCTCCAGAGGGAACGTCCTCCCACCCGGTGGTGGTGATGGTGCGCGACTGGATGCGATGCGGTGCCTGCTTGGGGTGCTGGCGATCCCATCCCTGCCGACCGGCGTCCGCCTCGCCGAACTCCGGGTAGGGCACGATCGACATGCAAACGCCGTAGCGATCCACGACGCGGAACTGCTCGGTCACTGTGCGCTCACCCGCCCCCTCCCCGTCGCCCTTCCGATAAACAGTCGTGCGCGGCATCAGTCCACCTTCCTGTCGGCCATAGGCCGATCGTCGGAGTCCAAAGCCAGCCGATGAGCGACCGCATCCAACGCATCCGCCCAGCCCTGCGCCCGCCCGCTGTCACACGTCTCGGGAACGACGCGCAGCCCGTCTATCGCCGCCCGCACGTCCTCGCGCGGAACGTCGGCCAGCTCGACATGAACGTGGTCAAGCTGCCCCGAACCGTCGTCGCGCTCGAACTCGAACGCCCACCAGTCCATAAGGCCGCCAGTGCTCTCCAGCACACCGGGATCGCCCTGCCCGCAGACGTGCTTATCCGCGAGCGGCCACACCTCGCGCGAGTCGTCGCCCTTCGCTACCCAGCCGCACTCCTGGCAGCGAACGCGGGCGTACGGCTTCTCCGACGAAGTCGTGAACGTGAACATCGGATGGTCAGTCGCCACGGGAACTTCCCCGAGATCGACGCGATGTCCAAGGTGTGCGCATGAGCGCAGATCGACGTTCCAACCAAGCAGCATCGACGGGTGCGAAGCCGCCTGCTGCCGACGGTTCGGCCGCAGCACACCGAACTTCACGCGGCCACGAATGAACACCGCCGCGTCAGCAGTCGCAAGCGCCTGCTGCACGATCCGGGTATCCATCGCCGCCGGGATCAGCAGCACTACCCATACACCCCGAGCGCCGGCCTCAACGCATCGCCTCACCCACCGCTCACGGGCCTTGCCGTATGGCGGGTTGACGAAGATCGACTCGGCCTCCCACGGAAGCTCCGCGCCGTCCTGCGGCGGGTGAAAGAACACCGTCGCCCCACACGGGTTGTCCGGCAGCGTGCAAGGGTCGAGACCGATCGAACCGCCCAGCGCCTCGCGCACCGGCCCCAGCACATAGGGCGGCGTTAGCTGCGTCTGCTGCGGGTGCGCCTCGTCGCGGTAGCGGAGGTCGTTGTCGAAGCGATGTCGTGCAGTCGCGCTACTCGCCACCGTCTACCTCCCCTCGGTCGGCCTCTACGGTGAGGGTCTCGCCGTTCGGCATCACCAAGCCGTCTCGAAGCGACTCCTCCGAGAACGCCCGGAGGTCGAACTCCGACTGGTAGTAGGTCCCATACCTCGTCCAAACCCAGCCCTGGACCCCCTCCGGCGTATCGAACTGATGACGCTCGACATCCCCGCAGGGACAATCAACCTCTGCGGCCGAGAATCCTCCGTGCGGGGCGGTGCAGGGCGGCGTCACCGTGATGACGTAGCTCACTGGGGCACCGCCTGTCCTTCAGGGCGCACAGTTGCGAGCGCGTCCCGGTCCCGAGTCCACCACTCGCAGAGCTTCTTGAACGGCGTCGCGGGGAAGCGCCGCGCCGCGTCCGCCATCGTCACATGGACGCAGTCGTACTCGTCCCGCCATGCGACGTAATCCTCGTAGGTATCGACGCGCGGGCGCTGCTGTACGGTCTGGTCTGCTGGCATTCAGGAGCTCCATTCCTGGTTGCTGGCTGGGCCGGGGCGCCGCAAACGCTCCGGCCCGCTTACGTTGTGCAACCAGCGTAGCGGATTACACTCGGTCTTGTCAAATCGGCTACACTCACCAGCATGGCCGACCCGCTCGCGCAGCTCCGGCGCATCCCCGCCCAGCAAGCGAACCTCGACACCGCCCGAGACCGGCTTATCGTGGAAGCCCTCGACGGCGGCCACACGGGCCAGCAGATCGCGGACGTGCTCGGCCTGACGAAGAGCCGCGTGTACCAGATCGCGCGAGCTCAACGGCAAGGGAAGTAGCGCCAGCCCGATCACGCCGTCTCTCGCCCGAACTTCGATCCAACCGCCGGAGCGTCAAACAGCGTCGAAGCCTCCTGAAGGCGCTTCATCTTCTTGCGCTGAGCTGACCGCTCTTTCGCCTGGCGCTCCTTCCAGCCCATGTCGCGCTCAATCGCAGCAGCGTGCTCCGGGCAAACCCGTCCACGAACCTCCTTTTTCAGGCGCCCCTTCGCGTCGGTCTGGCTCGGCGTGATCACGCGCGTCTCGGTCGACGGCTCGCCACAAACCACACACGGCTCGATGGTCATCTGACCGGGGATCTCAGCGCCGGACATAGGGGGGGGTCCGCTCGTTAAGGAGATCGCGCAACACGTCCTCGTCGCCGGGGTACAACTGAACCTCGACCTTGCCCATGACGAACACCAATCGACCGGAGCGCCCAGTACGTACCGTCAGGTCGCCGTTGACCTTCATCGGGTAGGGCGGAACCCAGCTCACGCGGCCACCAGCTCCGGGTAAGTGCGCTCCAAGCGCGAGGTCAGATTCAGCTCGGCCGCCATCGCGAACACATCAGGGCAGTACTCACGCAACACCGACCGAGGAATGCGAGGGAGGGCACGATGGTGGCGCGTGTGACACAAGTCCCCGACCGCAAGCCAATTGCGCTCGTCCTCCAGCAGCGGGACCGGATCGATACAACGGGTCTTCGCAACGTCGCGCAGATGCTGTTGCTCGATTACGTGGTGGCCCAGAACCGGCCGACAGTCGTCCCTTCCGCAAGCAGCGCAGATCTGATCGCGCGCCCACAGAACCATCCGCTCACACGCATCTGGAGACATGACCGCCTTACGGCTCACGCGCGTCACCACCCAGCAACGTCGCCTGTGGAAAGATCGTCAACGCCGTCCACGACTGACCCTTGTCGTAGGCGTGCTCTAGCTCGCCAAAGCGGTACCGCGACCAATCGTCGTTCGAGTTCCAGCCGCCCTTCTCCAAGGCGTCGCCGAGCGCCTTCTCGACCATGAAGCGATGGTTGCCCTGGTCACGAGCCTCACGGTCCGGGAAGCAGACCTGGCCGCGAACGCGAACAGCCACTAGGCCCTTCGGTAGTCCGGACTGCTCCAGCAACTCGGTCAGTCGGGTCTGCCAAGCTTTCTTCATGGACTGGTAGACGTGGACGTTGGCGCTCGATCCGTGGACGTTGAGCGACTGCGGCGCGCCGACGTGGACCATGTTCGTCTTGGCCCCGTTGCACTCCGCGCAGCCACGCGGCTT
>CBFGZN010000117.1:0-8135 GCA_965653255.1 uncultured Solirubrobacterales bacterium
ACCTCAACCCGATCGTCTGGGGCGGCGGAAACGTCCACGTGCTCGGCGACAGGGGAACCGTCCGGATGCAGCTCGAGGACGTCAAGCGGTTCGACTCTGGAGTGGTCCTGCTGACCTACCTGCCGGCGGCCTAGCGGCGCGTCTTCTTGGGCTTCGGCTTCTGATGGAGCTTGAGATCGACCCTGCCATCGGCGGACTTGGCTCCCCGCCGTGGGCTCGACGACTTGACGACGAGGACCCGCCGCTTCTTGCCCTTGGCGCGCTTCGGCTTTGTGACATCGCCGAGCCTGCAGTGGGCCGCCTTCAGCGCCTTCTTCGCCTGCGCCAGCGTCTTGCCGACCAGCTTCGGGACAGTGCATGCGGGCGGCTCAGGCTCCGGCTCGCCGTCGTTTCCCGTGTCGGTGTCGATCGGCGTTATCGGGTCGATCGGCGTTCCAGGATCCTCCGCGTTGGCGTACGTCGCGTTGCTGGTCGAGCACCCCGACGTGTTGCCGGCGACATCGGTCGCGGTCGCGTAGACAGTCGTTGTTGAGCCAGCGGCGACCGTGATCTGGAGGCCCGGCGACGCGAAGGCCCCTGAGCTGCCGGTGACGCGCGGCGCCCCCGTGCAGGTCTCGTTGTCGTAGAGCCGCACGGTCGAGCCAGCCTCAGCGGCTCCGACGATCCGCGGCTTCAGGTTGGACGATGGCGACGCGGGTGTCGTTGCCAGAACGCTCGGCGCAACGGGCGCGGTGGTATCGACGGTGATCGAGAAGGCCTGCGTGTCAGGGGCGAACACGTCGTTGGTCGCGATCACCGTCCCGGTGAACGTTCCCTCCACGGTCGGGGTGCCAGCGAGCACGCCGGTCGTCTCGTTCAGGGTCAGACCGGGCGGAAGCGAGCCGCTGCTCAGGACGAACCGGACGGGCATGTCGTCGAATCGGGGCACCAGGATGTAGGTGTGCGAGAACGGCCCGCCCCCGATGACGGACGGCGGCGGGCCACTGGCGAGGGCCGGCGAACCGCCCACCTGTCCCTGGATGTGGCTGCCCCAGCAGACCGGCGTGCCGTTCGTCTTGATCGCGCACGAATGCCAGTCGCCGGCGGCGATATCGCTGACGGTGCCGATGTCAGACGGCAGCGTGGGGTGAGGGTAGCCGGGAGGGGCGTTGTGTCCCCAGCAGACTGGGATGCCGTTCGTCTTGATCGCGCAGGTGTGCAGGCCGCCGGCGGCGATCTGGCTGACCGTTCCCACGCCTGCGGGGACTGTGCGCTGCCCGTTGTCGTTCGCGCCCCAGCAAACCGGCGTCCCATTGGTCTTGACCGCGCACGTGTGCGACCCGCCGGCGGCGATCTGGCTGACCGTTCCAATGCCGGCGGGGATCGTGACCTGATCGAAGTCGTCGTCGCCCCAGCAGACAGGTGTGCCGTCGGTCTTCACCGCGCATGTATGTGCCTCACCTGCATCGATCTGCCTGACGGTGCCGATACCCATCGGAGGTGTGCGCTGCCCGAGGTCGTTCGCGCCCCAGCAAACCGGGGTGCGGTCGGCCTTGATTGCGCATGTATGCGACCCACCGGCGCTGATCTGCCTGACGGTGCCAATGCCGACCGGGAGCGTGCGCTGCCCGTAGTCGTTGGGGCCGCCCCAGCAAACTGGCGTGCCGTCGGTCTTCACCGCGCAAGTATGCGACCCGCCGGCCGAGATCTGGCGGACCGTGCCGAGGCCGGCGGGGATCGTGGGATTGCCCCAGCAAGCGGCGGTGTCGTCCGCCTTGATCATGCACGAGTGGTAGCCACCGGCAGCTACTCGACCGGGGGGCACGCTGTCACCCTCGTGCTCGAGCCAGACGCCTCCCGGCCCGCCGATGCGATCCTCGACGTTGTTGCAGAACGACTCGTCTTCCTCGGTGACCGGCTCGGCGTGCATGTCGGTCCACTGCCCGGCGATCGCCCCCGCCCCGGCCAGGCCCCTCGTGAACGGAATCCCCGAGATCGGGCTCGCGCCTCCGGTGGTTCCAGCGGTCGTGAGCGTCAGGACCGCCGGGGTCGTCGACACCGTGCACGACCTTCCTTCGGAGGTCAGCGTCCCGCCGGCCGTGCCGCTCAGGCTGAGCGCTCCCGTCACCTGGTTGAAGCTCCCGCTGATCGTCCCGATGTCGAAATCGACGGTGACGAAGGCGTCGATCGGATCAGTGATGAACGTGTCGAAGTCCGGCACGTTCATGGCGCCCGCCGTGATCGCGCCGTTAGGAGCTATCTGAGCATTGAAAGGCGCCGTGTCAGGCGCCCTGAACAGCGCGTCCTCGAGGTCGGAGGCGGAGAGCTGGACCCCCACGTTGGCGCGGGCCTCGGTGAACGACATCGAAAGCGGCGCGGCGCGCGCCGTAGTAGCGCAGATCGCGAGCGCTAACAGCGAGGCGAGCGCGATCGCGCCCGTGGCTCGCACCACCCTGAAACTCCTCGCCTCTCCTTCCACCGCCCCTGATTGTGCCATCAGGACGCCCTTCGAGCCAGAGGGAGGACGACCCCTGGCCGGCTGGCCCCGGACGTTCGTTCGACCGAGCAGCATTCGGCTCGACTGATTTCGTCGCCCTAACGACAACAAACTCATGCCCTGGCCCGTCTTCCGCCGCGACAGGGCGCGGCACGTCCGCGCTGGCGATGTCGCGCGCGTAGGCGGAGCCGTCCTCGTGGCCGTTCAGCTCGCCCTGGCGTTTGCTCCCGCTGCCGACGCGGAACGGGACAAGTCCTACGACGGTGACCGCTCGGACGAGCGCTCTTCCTCAGACACAGGCGACCGTTCGTACGGCCGGTCCTTCAGCCGCGGCAGGTCGAACGAGCAGCGAATCTGGAGCGACCGGGGCAGTTCGGGCGACGACGATCGACGCGGGCGGGACCACGGCGGATCCAATAATCGCGGCCGCTGGGGCTCGAACGACCAAAGCGAGGACGATCCCGGCAACTCCAACCGTGGGGCGCGCCGGGGCTGGGACAACCGCGACGACGACCGTGGCAACGCGGGCGGCAACCGCCGCTCGATCAGTCGCGCCGCCGAGTCGGAGGACGACGACCAGAGCTCGTCGGGAACCTCGTCGCCCAACGAGACGTCGGTCGACGGTCAGTCCGTCGGCTCGCCCCCTCCCGCCGCCGCGCCGGACTCGACCGCTACCCCGCAGACTCAGGCCCCCACGGCAAACACCGGTCCTGGCAGCTCAAATCCCGACCGCGTCGGTGGCGATCGCGCAAGCCGTCGAGATGACAACGGCCGCCGTACTCGCTCCGGGGCCGGCCGCGAGGGCAATCGCGGCGACGGGACCTTCGCCGACCCCGCGCTCGCGCCCCTCGCCCTCCTCCCCACGACGGAGGGCACCACGCCACTGGCGGCGGCCGACGGCGACGCCGCGTCCCGCCCGGACGACGGACGTGACAAGACCACAGACGGCCCCGCCTCCCCCGTCGTACGCACCGTGCGCGACATCGTCGAGATCGTCCCCAGCTGGATGAAGTGGGCAATCGCCGGCCTCGCCGCGCTGTCACTGCTGCTCGCGGCGGGCTATGCGCTAAGTGCCCTGCGGGCGCGCGGGCTCGCCCGTCAGCGAGCCGAGCTGCTCGGCGAGGTCGGCCTGCTCCAGGCCGCGCTGCTGCCAGCGGTTCCCGGCGAGCTGACCGAGATCGGCGCCACGGTCGCCTACGCGCCCGCGGACGGCCCGGGCGCTGGAGGCGACTTCTACGACGTGCTGCCGCTGGCCGAGGGCCGCACCGGCTTCGTCCTCGGCGACCTCTCGGGACATGGGCGTGAGGCGATCGAGCGCACGGCGTTCATGCGCTACACGCTGCGCGCCTACCTCGAGGCCGGGCTCGAGCCGGCCGCCGCGCTGCAGGTCGCGGGCGGCGCGATCGGCGACCACCTCGACGGGGACTTCGCGACCGTGTTGCTCGCCGTCCACGACCCGCGCGACAGCTCGCTCACCTTCGCCAGTGCCGGCCACCCCGCCCCGATCGTCGTCGGCGGTGGAGACCCGTTCGAGCCGGTCCTCGCCGGCGGGTCGCCGCCACTCGGGATCGGCGAGCAAACGGGAATGCGCCAAACGACCGTGCCGCTGGCTTCGCGGTCGGTCGCCTGCCTCTACACCGACGGCCTGAGCGAGGCCCGCACAGCCAACGGCGGCCTGCTCGGCGCGGAGCGGCTCGAGCAGATCGTCGCCGACCTCGGCCCCGACGCCACCGCCAGCCAGCTTCTGGACGCCGTCACCGCCGAGGCGGTCGTCACACCCGACGACATGGCGACCTGCCTGCTCTCCCCCAAGCCCGACGTCAGGACCGGAGGTTTCCGCACCGAGCGGCTCGAGCTCTCCGCCGAGGAGCTCGACGGACCGCTGCTCGATCGCTTCCTCACGCAGTGCGACGTGCCCGACGAGCAGCGCGCACACGCAGTCGCCAACGCCCACGACGTCGCACAACGGTCCGGCGGCGCGGTGGTCAACGTCGTGTTCGGCAGCCGGCGCGCCGTCGACGTGCTGCCGCGCAACGTCGTGCGGCTCGACACCGTGCCCCGCCGCGCCGCCTAACGCAGCCATAAGGATCGGCGACCCCAACCAGGGCTGCCATAGGATTGCGCCGTGCCGTTCACGCACAGGAACCTCAAGCAGGACCTGGAGGATGTCGGGTCTAACTTCGACGGTGCGCCCGACCTGGAGTTCCGCTTGGCGACCAAGGCGCTCGAGCTCGAGTCATCCGGCCTGAGCTACCAGCGCGTCCCGCCCGGCTACCGCTTTCCGTACGGCCACACGCACAAGCAGCAAGAGGAGGTGTACGTGGTCGTGCGCGGAAGCGGGCGGATGAAGCTTGACAACGAGATCGTCGAGCTCGCGGAATGGGACGCCGTCCGCGTCCCTCCCGGCACCTGGCGAGGCTACGAGGCCGGGCCGGACGGCCTCGCGATCCTCGTCATCGGCGCGCCCAACCTCGGCGAGTCTCCACGCAACGACGTCGAGGGCCAACGCGACTGGTGGGCCGACTAGCGCAGGCTTCGCGGGTTTCGCGCCGCGCCGGCGAGGAGACTCTGCACCCATGAGCGATTTCAAACTCGAGCTGATCTCCGTGCCGGTGTCCGACGTCGACCGAGCCAAGGCCTTCTACGTCGACAAGGCCGGCTTCAACCTCGACCACGACCACGCCGTCAGCGACGAGATCCGCTTCGTGCAACTCACACCGCCCGGCTCGGCCTGCTCGATCGCGATCGGCAAGGGGCTGACCGAGCTGGCGCCTGGGTCGCTCGAGGGACTGCAACTCGTCGTCGACGACATCGAGGCCGCGCGCGCCGAGCTCGCCGGCCGCGGGGTCGAGGTCGGCGAGATCCAGGACTTCCCCTGGGGCCGCTTCGTCTTCTTCAGCGACCCCGACAGCAACCGCTGGGCGGTCCAGCAGATCCCCGACTACGGCGGCTGACTCCGTGCCCAAGGTCACCGCGGACATGACGATCACCCTCGACGGCTACGGGTCCGGGAGGGGCCAGAGCGCCGAGCACCCGTTCGGCGACCTCGACGAGACCCGCCTGCACGCCTGGCAGTTCGACCATCGCGAGGACAACGCCGACGAGGCCAACGCGATCACCGCCGCCGGCGCCTACGTGATGGGCCGCAACATGTTCGGCCCCGACAGGGGCGAGTGGGACCTCGACTGGACGGGCTGGTGGGGCCCGAACCCCGTCTACCACGCGCCCGTCTTCATTCTCGGCCACCACCCACGCCCGAGCGTCGAGATGGAAGGCGGCACGACCTACCACTTCGTCACCGACGGAATCGAGGCGGCACTCGAGCAGGCCCGCGAGGCAGCCGGCGACAAGAACGTCTCGATCGCCGGCGGCCCCAGCACCCTCAACCAGTACCTCGCCGCCGGCCTGATCGACGAGCTACGGCTGCATGTGGCGCCATTCGTCGCCGGCGGCGGCGAGCGGGTGTTCGACGGTGTCGGCGACATCGATCTGACTCCAGTGTCGAGCCGCACCACTCCGTACGTGACCCACCTCGTCTACCAACGCTGACGGCTGCCCAGCTAGTTCAGGCAACCTGCCATCGCGCGCATGCCGACGCAAGACCGTCGGCGAAGCGCGCGATAGTGCTGCCGTCCGCCTCACCGTGGAGCGGGTTGAGCTCAGTCACGGTGAGGGCGGCGACACGCGAATCGTCGAGGAGCGCCGCCAGCGCTTCGAGGGCGGTCTCGAGCGGGATGCCGACGTTGCGTCCAGGGTTCTCCGACAGTGGAGCGTCGATGAAGTCGACGACGTCGACGTCGAAATGAACCACGACCACCCCGCACTCGGCCGGTACCGCCGCCAGTGCGGCGCGAGCTGCATCCACGGGGCCTCTCAAACGCGGCGATCGTTCCGAGCCCAACCGTGCAATCGCCACCCAGCACCAGCGGAAGCTCGCCGTCTTGGAGACAGGCCGTCACAGCAGTCCGAACCTCGCCGATCCCCGCGATCACGCCCTCGACGTTCTGCGCGCGCCGAGAAGAGCGATCAGGTGACCACCGACGCATTGTCAGATCGCCGCGATCGCGAACCTCTACCCCGACCCGCTCGAGCCTGCTCAGCAGGTCCGCCTCGCGCAAGCGCCACGGAGCGAGCTCCTGCCCCGGCGCGTACGCCCCAACGCTCGAGGGAGCACCGATGACGCCAACGACCCGCATCGGCTCCACGGTACCTACTCCCCGGCCTGAACGCGCCGCAACCCTCACCACTTGGTCGATTTCTGCCGTTCGCAATTCGGGGAAGATGCACGCCGCAGCACGACAGCGCCACTAGATGAGATAGTCGCTTGCCAAGTCAGCGGCGTACAACGCATCTGGGGTCTTGCTGCTCTGGAGCACCCCTTCGCGCACGGTGGCGTTCTTCAGATCGAGTACTCGCATCAAGTTCCCGATCTGGCTGACGGCCTCGATGCGGTGGAACTCGTCACCGAACTTCTCTGCGAATCGTGCCAGGCCTTGCAGCTTGACGAGCGAGTCCTCGAGATGATGTCCGTGCGGATCAACGATCAATGGGCGCACGGCCCCACCAACCTCACTGAAGAAGATGAAGTCGGGGTGCATCGAGCGCCAGTTCCCGACCTCGTCTCGATAGGCGACACCAACCGAATCGACAGCCTGGCGTGGCGGGTTGCGGTACCACGCCACGACATCCGGTCGCGACAGCTCGATGGTGACGACATTGCGCTCCCAGATATTCAGTGCCCCGATCGGGAACAACCCCTCCTTGTCAGCCATCAAATGGCGATCCATCGCTGGGGCCGGCGCCAGCTGTCCGGTCGTGTCGATCTCGATGTAGTCCTCTATGCGAGTCCTCGGCCGCTTGAGCTCGCCTCGCTGAGGCTCGGTCGCCAACGCGCGAATGTCCTCGTACTCCTGCTGGCGGTCGTCCGACAGCCCCTTGATTGCGACACGGTGCTCTGCGAACCAGCGTGCAGCGATCTCATCGGCCTCCCGATCAACCTTGATCCGCACGTCCTTCGCCGTGGCAAGCGCGGAGACCATCACGTACGCCTCTCGCAAGCTGTCGTCGTCCTCACCAGCGAGGTGATCGACGTACGACTGCGCCACGTCCGCGCCAAAGGCCTTCTTCGCATCCCCGAATCCGACCTGGATTGCGCGATCGTCCGCCTTCTCGACGATGTCGGTGTACGTCAGGCCATCCCCACCAACGGTGCCGCTGATCGCCTGGATGCGCACGGCCCAGATCTCGGCGATCGCGTTCTTCACCTGCACCTCGTGGCGGATCTTGAGCCCATCGAGCACACGATGGAGCTCGGCCCGCACCTCAGCCAACGCTCCGGCACGCAGCCCGTCTGCGGACAGCGCCAGCGCGAGCGTCACGAGCCGCTTGACGGGCGCGGCACCACGCTGCGGAATCGTCATCGTCGGCAGCGCATCCCAGGCCCCCCATACCTCCGGGCCCAACTCCTCGTTCGGGGCTAGGAGGCATTCCTCGATGACCGTCTTACGGCTCGACGGATCCGGAACGCCCTCGGTCTGGCCCGTCAGGAATTTCACGACATTCCCTGCAGTCGCGCGATCGAAGAACGGAAGGATGCAGTCCACGGAGTTCAGCTTCTCGTCGCCGGGCACACGACGTGCCAACGGGTTGCGCACCATCC
>CBFGZN010000118.1:0-8089 GCA_965653255.1 uncultured Solirubrobacterales bacterium
GCGCATCCGGTCGGAGGCGTGTCAAGCGTAAAAGCCACGGAGCGGCCCTTCTCCAGTCCACTGCTGAAAGAGCATCGCAAGGGCACCTTCGCCTGCCTCGGCTGCGACCGGCTCGCTCGCTACCCGACGCAACCCGGGCAGCCAGACCGCGAGCAGGAAGACCAGGCCCCCCGCCAGCAGGGCAATCGCCGCATAGCTCAGCGCGCGCACGGCGCCGAAGGCAACCTCGGTCACCGGTCCTGCGCCCTCGTCGAGCAGGTCGGAGACGGCGGCTGCCGGCCGCCCCCCTGCCCTGCCGACGGTGAACACGTAGCCGCCGGCAACCGGGTGGGCGTCGGCCGAGACGACGCGGTAGGTGACCGTGTAGGCGCCGTCGGGCAGGTCGTCTTCGAGCCGCACGGCGATGGCGTCGCTCGCCGGCCGCTCGACATCGCCGACGTCGACGCGCTCGCCATCGGCGGCGAAGACCCGCAGCGCGCCGAAGCTCGACTCGATCGGCTCGTCGAAGGTCACCGCCACCCGCTCGGGCGCACGCTCGAGCGCGGCGCCGCGCATCGGCTGGGTCTGCTCGACCACCGCATGCGCGGCCGCGCTGGCGGGCAGGGCCAGCAGCGCCACGCAGAGCACGACTAAGACGCTGAATCGCAACGCGGCGATTTCGCGGAGCCGGGTCACCACGCCTCGGCGTCCTCGGCATCGCCGCCGCGCCGCCTCCGGCGCCGCACCAGGACGACCAGCACCACGCCGCCCACCGCGACGGCCAGCAGGACGATCGCCGCAGCGATCGGGAAGCTCTCGTCGGGACGGCCTACCCAGGTCAGGGCGCCCCTGACCTCACCCGGCCGCTCGCCGACCCGGATCGGCACCGCCCAGTCGAAGACCTTCGTCCGCCGCTGGGGGTCGCGCACCGCCGCGGGCCGGCCGGCGCCCATCCAGTGGATGCGGTGGTCGTGCCAATCGAACCGGCCTGACCGGTCGACGACCTTCCACTCCGGCGCGGCGTCCTCGTCGGCGCGTGCCGGCAGGTCGACCTTGGCGAAGCGGTCCTCGTTGAGGTAGAGCGCCGGCGAGTTGAGGTTGACCTCGACCGTCCCGTCGGGCCGCACACGAGCGTAGGGCTCGCCGTTGTAGCCCTCGACGACGACCGTCTTGCCGCTGTCGTTGCGCAACGCGAGCCGGTCGTCGCGGTCGAGGACGTCGACCGTCAGGCCGGCGTCCACGGGCGTGACGGCGCGGATCTCAGATGTGTAGTCGGTGCCGCCCCCGCCGTGGGCGTGGGCGGCTGTCGCGGCCATAGCGAACGCCAGCAGCGCCACCGCAGCCGCGCCGCTGATGCGGCGCAATTCGTGCCTCCTTGGGCAGCTTCGTGGATCGCGCTCCCACCCGGGAGCGCGATCGCGCCGCGGCCGGGAGAGCTAGCGGGCGAGCAGCGCCGCGGGCGGCGGACGCACGGCGAGCGAATGGGCGATCAAGCGACCGCCACGCGGGACGACACGCAGCGCCCAACGAGCGCCAGCAGGAGCGAGCAGCCGTTGCGCCGGCCGACGGCGACGGTCTCGCGCACCCCGCGCTAACCGAACGATCGACTCGTCACCGAGATAGCGCCCGGCGATCAGCGGCAGCGCGACGAGCAGCAGCGGCGCCGCGTAGAGCAGCGCCGGCGCGAGCACGCCCGCCGCTTCAGCCAGCAGGCAGAGCGACGAGAGCAGCGCCAGCGCCACGAGGACGCGCCGATCACGACGGGGCATGCACATGAGCCTACAAGGCCAGGCGGAGCCGCGGGGTACTCTTTCCAGCGATGGCCCCCACGACCGCCAGCGACTGGACCGAGCACACGACCAAGGCTCTCTCCGACGCCGGCTACCGTTCTAGCGCGCCGCGCGAGGTGGTAATCGGTGCGATCGCCGAGCTCGGCTGCAGCATCACCGCGCGCGAGATCGCCGACCTGCTGCGCGAGCGCGGCAGCGGCGTCGGCCTGGCGAGCATCTACCGGGCGCTCGACCTGCTCGACCGCCTCGGTCTCGTACAGCGCTTCGACGTCGGCGAGGGCGTTGCCCGCTACGAGGCGGCGCTCCCGGGTGGCGACCACCACCACCATCTCGTCTGCGACAGCTGCGGGACCGTCGAGCCGTTCGAGGATCAGGCGCTCGAGGACGCGATCCACGGCCTCTCCGACAAGACCGCCTTCGCGATCGCCGCCCACGACGTCACGCTGCGCGGCGAGTGCCCGGCCTGCCGGGCGAGCAGCAACTAGCGACGTCGCCTCAGACGTTCGGCCTGCAGCTCTGCTCGCCGCCGGTCAGCCCGTCGACGATCGCCTCGGTATTCGACTGGATCGACTCGATGTAGGTCGCGCCGTCGGAGTCGGCTGGACCGAGCGTGTCGGACCAGAGCGGCCGCCCGACAGACGCGCCGGTCTCATGTGACACGGCGCGCTCGAGCTTCGGATCGATCGAGCTCTCCGGAAAGATCG
The DNA here is from genome assembly GCA_965653255.1 of uncultured Solirubrobacterales bacterium. GTDB lineage: Bacteria > Actinomycetota > Thermoleophilia > Solirubrobacterales > Thermoleophilaceae > JAAYBF01. The sequence goes on from CBFGZN010000118.1 coordinate 2,474, forward strand.
CCCTGACGTTCTCGCGCTCGATCTGCTCGACGAGCGTCTGGGTATCACCAGCCGACGGCTGCGCGGCGGTCGATCGCGACGGGATCAGCGCCCCGACGACCTCGATCCCGTAGCGGTCGGCGTAGTAGGCGAGGGCATCATGAGTGGTGACCAGCTTGCGCCGCGCCGGCGGGATCTCGTCGACGCAGGCGGCGACGTTGCGGTCGAGCCGGCGCAACCGCTCCGAGTAGGAGCGGGCATTGGCCTCGTAGCCCGCGCGTCCGTCGGGGTCGGCCGCGTTCAGCGCGTCGTGAATCGCCGCCACGGCCAAGATCGCGTTGCGCGGGTTCTGCCACCAGTGCGGATCGGCGCTGTCGCCGTGATCGTGAGCCTGCTTCGGTCCGATCGTCTCGGCCGTCTGGATCAGCTCGACGCGCGGGGCGTCGCTGCCCGAGCTGTCGATCACGTCGCCGAGCCATTCGTCGAGCTCACCCCCGGACTGGAAGATCGCGTCCGCCGCGGCAAGCGCCTTGACGTCGCTCGGCCGTGGCTCGTAGCCGTGCGGATCGGAGTTGGGCTGCAAGAGCTGCTCGACATCGACGCGGTCACCGCCCACCGCGCGGACGAGATCGGCGACCTGCGTGGTCGTCGCCACGACCGTTGGTCTCTCGCCACCGGACGGCGCGGAGGAGTCGTCGCCACAGCCGCTCGCGACCAGCGCGAGGAAGGCAACGGAGATCAGGGCGGCGGAGATCGACCGGACGGTTCGCATCGCCGCCAGCTTAATGAGAATGATTCTCGTTTGTCGCCCGGTCGGGCGAAACGGTAATGAGTCCCGCTTCCTTGCCTGCCCGCGTAGCCTGCGCCATAGGGCATGGGCCACGACCACTCACACCACCATCGCATCGCCGTGCGCGAGGGCGACCACCAGCGCCTCTGGATCGCGCTCGGCCTGATCCTGGCGCTGATGGCCGGCGAGGTCGTCGCCGGGATCGTCGCCGGCTCGCTGGCGCTGCTCTCCGACGCCGCGCACATGCTCACCGACGCGGCCGCGATCGCCCTTGCCCTGTTCGCCGGCCATCTCGCCAAGCGACCGCCGCGCGGCGGCTACACCTACGGCCTGCGTCGCGCCGAGATCCTCTCGGCGCAGGCGAACGGCGCGACGCTGCTCGCGCTCGCCGCCGTGATCGGCTTCGAGGCGATCCGGCGGCTGATCGATCCGCCGGACGTTGAGGGCGGACTAGTGCTCGTCGTCGCGCTGATCGGCGTCGCGGTCAACATCGTCGCGACCTGGGTGCTCGCCGGCGCGAACCGCGACAGCCTCAACGTCGAGGGCGCCTACCAGCACATCCTCACCGACCTCTTCGCCTTCATTGCGACCGCCGTCGCCGGCGCCGTGATCCTGATCAGCGGCTTCGGTCAGGCCGACGGGATCGCCGCGCTGATCGTCGCGGCGCTGATGATCCGCGCCGGCTGGGGCCTGCTGCGCGACTCCGGGCGGATCCTGCTCGAGGGCGCGCCGCCCGGCATCGACCCCGGCGAGGTCGCGGCCGCGCTGGCCGCCGAGCCCGACGTCGTCGAGGTCCACGACCTCCACGTCTGGGAGGTCACCTCGGGCTTCCCGGCGCTGACCGCGCACGTGCTGCTCGAGCCTGACTGCGACTGTCACCAGCGGCGACGTGACTTCGAGCTACTGCTGCACGACCGCTTCGGGATCGACCACACGACGATCCAGGTCGACCACGCTCACAAGGAGCAGGGCCCGATCGCGCTGGAGCGGAACCGCTAGGGAGCTACTCGCGCTCGCGGCGACGGCCACCGCCGCCAACGCGCTCGACGGCCTTGCTGGCGTCGACGTAAGGCAGCAGACCGACCTCGCGGGCGCGCTTGACTGCACGCGCCATCTTCGACTGGTCGCGACGGCTGAGGCCGGTGACACGGCGCGAGCGGATCTTGCCGCGCTCGGTGATGAACCGCTGCAGCAGCGCGATGTTCTTGTAGTCGATCTTGTCGATCTCCTCGCGCGGGAGCTTCGAGTAGCGCCGGGCCTCGCCCTTCATGGAGGGCTTGCCACGCTTGCGATCCTTCGTATTGCTTCGTGCCATCGGCCGGTAAGAGTGACAGAGCCGGCGCTTTCGCGTCGGCGCGGTAGCCGGCACGGCCCGATCCGGCGCATTGGTCCGCAGCCGCTGCTTCTATTCCGCGCATCGGCGCGAGCAGCATCACCCGCGTGTTTGCGGCGCTCGTCGCCGTGCTGGCCCTGGCCACGGTGGTCGGGATGGCGCTGCTCTGGCCGGGCGACGTCGACACCAAGGTCGGCGAGGCGATCGTCACCAAGTCGGACACCGCGACGGTCATGTCGGTAAGCGAGTTCGCCTGCTCTGGGCTCGAGACCGACGTCTGCCGCGAGGTCAGGATCCGGCTCGAGAGCGGCGAAGACAACGGCGCCGTCAAGTCGCTGGTGCTCGACAACGGCACGATCGACCCTGACGTCTCCGAGGGCGACGTGCTGCGCGTCGTCAAGAACGTCGTGCCCCCAGGCGCCGACCCGGTCCCCGGCCGCGAGTACTCGATCTCCGACTTCGACCGTCAGAGCCCGCTGCTGCTGCTGGTGCTGATCTTCGCCGGCGTGGTCATCCTGTTCGGCCGCTGGCGCGGGGCGATGTCGCTGGTCGGGCTCGGCTTCAGCCTCGCCGTCGTGCTCGGCTTCATGGTGCCGGCGATCCTCAACGGCGAGAGCACGCTGGCGGTCGCGATCGTCGGATCGGTCGCGGTGATGCTGGCGACGATCCTGCTCGCCCACGGCGCCGGGCCGAAGAGCCTCGCGGCGATCGTCGGAACCGCGGCGTCGCTGCTGGTCACGGTCAGCCTCGCCGTGCTGTTCACCGACATGACCCATCTGACCGGACTCGCCAGCGAGGAGGCGACCTTCCTGCAGATCAACGACGCCGGCGTGTCGCTGCGCGGGCTGCTGCTCGCCGGGATGATCGTTGCCGCGCTCGGGGTGCTCGACGACGTGACGATCAGCCAGTCGTCGACGGTGCTGGCACTTCGCGCCGCCAATCCCGGCCAGAACTTTCGCGAACTGTTCACACGCGCCATGGATGTCGGCCGCGACCATGTGTCGGCGACCGTGAACACGCTCGTCCTCGCATATGTCGGCGCCTCGTTGCCGCTGCTGCTGATCTTCAGCTCCGGCCAGATCGACTTCCTCGACGCGGTCAACCTGGAGATCATCGCCAAGGAGATCGTGGCGACGCTGGTCGGCTCGATCGGCCTGATCGCGGCCGTGCCGATCACAACCGCCCTGGCGTGCGTGCTCGCGCGCCGGATGTCGGCCGACGAGCTGGCGGCGGTCGAGCCGCACGGCCATTCACACTGAGCGACGCCGATGGAGTCCGATCCTCTCCTACTCGCCGCGGTAGCGGTCTGGTGCTTCACGGTCGCGCTCGTCGGCGGAGCCGTCGGCCTCGTGTTCGGCAACATCCGGCTGCCGGCGATCGTCGCTGTCGCCTCGAGCCCGACGGCTGGAGCAGGCGCGAACGTCGGCATCTCGGGCGTTGCGGCGACGGCCGCGGCGATCGTCCACATTCGCGCCGGCAGGATCGACTGGCGGGTATTTGCCTGGATGGCCCCGCCGTCGATGGTCGGGGCGGTGGCGGGCGGCTATGCGTCCGGGCTGTTGCCCGATGCCGCGCTGCTGGTCACGATCGCGGCGGCATTGCTCTACTTCGGCGTGCGAATGCTCTGGCCGGGCGGGAGCGAGCGGCCGCGCCGTGACGAACGAGCGGGCCCGAGCATTCCCGGCATCGTCTTCAGCGGTCTCGGCATCGGAGTGCTCGGCGGACTGATCGGCCTGATCCTCGGCGCGCTGCGGATGCCGGCCCTGCTGCGCTGGGTCGGCGGCAGCGCCCATCAGGCCGTCGGAACGAACCTCGCGGTCGGAGTCTGCGTCGGCGTCGCCGGCGTGCTCGGCCACTCGCCGGCCGGAGTCGACTGGGACCTGCTGGCGATCGGAGGAGCCGCCTCGATACCCGGCGCGCTGCTCGGCTCACGACTGACCGGCCGGCTCTCGGAGCCGGTCCTGCTCAAGGGAATCGGTGCGATGCTCGTCGTCGCCGGCGGCGCGATGCTCGTTCAGGCAGCGCTCTGAGCGCCGGACCGATCCGGCACCCAGCCGGCCGGAAACGCACCCGCTGGGATGTCCGCCGGCCCACGCTCGAACCAGGCATCGACCAGCGCCTCCGCCGGCCGGTCCTCGATCAAAGGCCGCACGTCGCCGATCTCCAGCAGCAGGCGCAGCGAGGAGCCGAGCTGGTAGTCGACCGCCGTCGGCTCGTCGCCGCCGACGACGCCGCCCTCGATCAGCTCGTCGACGATGTCGAGTTGCTCCGGTAACGCGGCGAGCGTCTCCGCGAGCCCGACCGCGGTAATGCCGAGGTAGCGCCAAGCGCCGCGCGCCAGCTTGATCGCGAAGTCGGTCCCTGCGGGATCGAGCAGACCAGCTCCGGCGAAGGTACCGAGTGCCTCCGGGCGGAAATGGAGAGCGCCGAAGATCAGGTTGCGCCCTGCGGTCTGGAGATCCTCCGCAATCCCACGCTCGGCCTCGCGGATCGCAGCCGCGACCGCGCCCGGGTAGAGGTCGGCGTCGTCGACCAGCTCGTCGAGCTTCTCGAAGATCGCAGTCGTCCCATGAACCGGCTCGTCGTCGACGAGCAGTCCCGGAACCGTGCGGTTCCCCTCCCCATAGACGCCCTCGACCGTGTCGCCGTGCGTCCCGGACACCATCTCGACGGTCTCGTACTCAAGTCCATGGCGGTCGAGCGCCGCCTCGACCGCGAGACAGGGATGCGAGAACGGAACCTTGTGCAGGACGAGCTTCGGCTGATCGGACATGGGGCGAAACGCTACCCCACGACTGGCGTCCCGGCCCCCACCCGTCTAACATCCGCTCCCTCGGGGCGTGGCGCAGTCTGGTAGCGCACTCGGCTGGGGGCCGAGCGGTCGCTGGTTCGAATCCAGTCGCCCCGACTAGTAGAGCCGCTCGGGGAGGGAGCTCTGCACGGCAGGGTCGCAGCGTCGACCAACATTGGCAACGGGCGAGGACGGATCCGCTCGTGGTGTAAGCCGACATGCCTATCCGAAAGCAAGCCACTTGCCCTAGCGCGTGGTTCGTAGTTCGCCCTTCCTATCGCTGGTGATCGCACGGTATGGTTGGAAATACGTGTGTTTATAGTCTCTGGAGACGGGTCGGGAAGAGCGTTTCCACAGAGCTGGCCACTGCGGCCCGGCGTCGGTCGCGAGCGAGGAGGCCAACGAGTGCAGCGAGCAGCGATTGAGCAGACTCGGGTCCTAGCCGACCGGTTGCAAGCCCGCCGCCCCGAGATCGAGCGGGCCGTCGCCACTCGTGTCTACGCGGTCGCAGACCCCGCCCTGGTTCGGAGCCCCGAGTACGTCGACGGACTGCGCTCCGCCCAGACGGCTGCGCTCGACTACTGCTTCTCGGCGATCGAGGTGCGTGAGGACCGATCGCCGCCGCTTCCCGACGCCGTCCTGGCTCAGGCCCGTCGCGCGGCTCGCCACCACGTGAGCCTCGACGTTGTGCTTCGACGCTATTTCTCGGGCTACACGCTGCTC
>CBFGZN010000119.1:0-8071 GCA_965653255.1 uncultured Solirubrobacterales bacterium
CCACATAGGCTGACACGAACACATGTTCGCATAGTTCAGTAACACTTCCAGTGCCGCACGGCCCGCTGTTGGCATGTTGATCGCCGACCGAAGCATTCTTGGGGTCGGAGGCCGAAGGATCCTTCGGCAAGCATCCGGGAAGGCGTCAGCCGCGCTGGGTATGCCAGGCGCGGGTCTTCAGGTCGCGGAAGACGACGGTGTTGCGGCCGTTCTCGAGCACGAGCTCGAAGTAGCGGCGCTGGAGCGGCTCGGCGGTCCACCAGCGGTCCTCGACGACCCAGTCCTCGCGGACGGCTTCGACGCGGAGGCGGCCGACGGCGATCGGCCGTCCGTCGAGACCGACCTCGACACGCGCCGGGCGGGGAGCCCCGAGACGGCGCGCCCTGGTGGTCGCCGCCCGGCTCACGGGTCCGGGAACGGCGCGAGGACCGCGCGCCGCTCCGGGATCCGCGATCCCGGGTCGACGTCGAGCACCCGTAGGGCGGCGCCCTCCCCCGCTGCCTGGCGCGCCTGATGGACCGCCTCGGCGAGCCGGCCGCGGCGCTCCGCCTCGCCGCTGTCGAGCATCCGTGTCTGCTCGCGTGCCGGCGGGCCGAACGCCTCGACCTCGAGCGCCAGCGACTCGGCCGGCGCCGGCAGCTCGCTAAGCCGTGGTGTCAGCACGATCCGCAACCGCTCCGGCTCGGCGCTGGCATGGCGCAGCGTGACCTCGGTCCGCCAGGTCCCGCCGGCGACGAAGCGCGCCGACAGCGCAACAGCGCGCAGCGCCCGCCCGCGGCGCTCGCGGCGCGCGAGCATCCGCGCGATCAGCAGCTCCAGCGTCCGCTCGAGCTGCTGACCGGAGACCCCCTCGGGCAGCTCGACGCGCTCGGTGACCGGCTCCGGCGGGCGTCGTGGCCGCAGCGGCAGGTCGCGGCCGTGAGCCAGCTCGCGCGCCAACAGCCCTGGATGGCCAAACCGCTCGACGAGCGCCGGCGCCGGCAGCGCCGCGAGCTCGCCGAGCGTCCGGATCCCGAGCCGCTCGAGCACCTCCGGGACTCCCTCCAACTCCGATCGCTCGCGCAGCAGACCGACCGGCAGTGGACCGAGGAAGCGCTCCAGGCGCCGGGCGTCGACCTTCAACGCCGGACGCCGCTGCGACGTCTCGCTGGCCGCGCACCAGGCCGCGAAGCGACTCGGAGCGACGCCGAGCCGCGCCCGCCCGAGCTTGTCGCGGGCGGCTCGCAGAACGCCGTCGAGACTGCCGCCGTGGATCCCGCGCAACCCGTCCGCGTCGAAGAAAGCGACCCCGGCCCGCGCCGACTCCGGCGCGCCGCCGATCGCCTCGACCCGTCCCAGCACGACCTCCCATAGACCGCGCACCCCTTCCGGGTCGGGTGGCACTAGCCGCAGCTCGGGGCAGCGCGACAGCGCCTCCCCCACGCGCATCCCCGCGGCGACGCCGAACGTCTCGGCGCGCGGCGAGACCTCGCCGATTGTCTGCTCGCCTCCTGGCTCCGGGCCGAGCACGACCGCCTCCTCTGCCAGCACCCGCCGATCCCCCAGCGCCGCCAGCAGCGAGAAGCGCGGAATCAGGACACAGACAATCATACGAACATACGTTCGCACATGGGCAAGACGACATCTTCTAGGATCGGGCCGGATGACACAGCGCACCCGCTCCGGCACCTCCCTGCGCACGCGCGTCTTCCTCGTCAACGCCTTCGTCTTCGTCGTCGCCGGAACGCTGCTGGCGCTGACCCCGGCGACGATCAGCGTCCCGAAGGACCTCAGCGAGGCACTTGTGCTCGCGATCGGCCTGACCGCGACGGTGCTGCTGAACCTACTCGTCGTCGGCCGCACATTCGCCCCGCTGAGCCGCCTGATCGAGGCGATGGAGCGCTTCGACCCGCTGAACGTCGACTACCGCGTGCCGGTCTACGGCAACGAGCGCGAGATCGTCCAGCTGACGAAGGCGTTCAACGACATGCTCGACCGGATCGAGCGCGAGCGGCGCGAGAGCGTCCAGCACTCGCTCGCCGCCCAGGAGCGCGAGCGCCAGCGCGTCGCGCAGGAGCTGCACGACGAGATCGGCCAGAGCCTGACCGCACTGCTGCTGCAGATCGAGGGGCTCGAGCGCTCCGCCGACGGCGAGGAGCGCGAGGAGCTCGCCGAGCTGCGCCAGGCGACGCGCGACACGCTCAACCAGGTCCGCGGCGTCGCCCAGCGGCTGCGTCCCGAGGTGCTCGACGACCTCGGCCTCGGCAAGGCGATCTCGGCGCTCTGCGAACGACTCGGCGAGCAGAGCGGGATCGCGATCGGCTGCGACATCGACCCGGAGCTGCCGCAGCTCGCGCCCGAGGCCGAGCTAGTCACCTACCGCGTTGCCCAGGAGGCGCTGACCAACACGCTGCGCCACTCCGGCGCCGAGCGCGCCGCGGTGACGCTGGAGCAGGATGGCGAGGACGTGCTGCTGACCGTTGCCGACGACGGCCGCGGGCTCGGCGACTCCGACCCCGGCGCGGGTATCCAGGGTATGCGCGAGCGGGCGCTGCTGATCGGCGCGCGCTTCCGGATCGACCCGGGCGAGGAGTCCGGCGCGGTCGTGCGGTTGCGGGTCGACGGGCAGCCATGGACCGCTCGTCCGGTCGTGAATACTGGAACCGGAATGGCCGGGATTCCACGCCGATGATCCGTCTGCTCGTGGTCGACGACCACGCCGCCGTCCGCGCCGGCCTGTTCGGCCTGCTGCGCCGCGAGCCGGGGCTGGTGCCGCTGGCGGCCTGCGGCAGCGTCGAGGAGGCGCTGCGCGAGGCGCGCAACCTCGAGCCCCAGGTCGCGCTGATCGACTTCCAGCTCCCCGACGGCGACGGGCTGACGCTCTGCCGCGAGCTGAAACTGCTGCCGAACCCGCCGCGGGTCGTCATCTACTCGGCGTTCGCGCGCCCGGCGCTGGCCGTCGCTGCGACATTGGCGGGCGCCGACGGGCTGGTCGACAAGGGTGTCGAGGTCGACGACCTCTTCGACGCGATCCGCGCCGTCGGACGTGGCGAGCAGGCGCTGCCAGCGCTCGAGCCGGAGATGATCACGCGCTGCACGGCACGACTCGCCCCCGACGACGTATCGGTCTTCGGGATGCTGATGAGCGGCACGTCGATCGCCGACACGGCCTCCGTGCTCAGCACCGACGAGCAGCAGATCGAGGACCGCCTGCGCGCGATGCTCAGCGACCTGCTGGCGGACTCGCCTAGATCTCAGTCAGCGCCTTCGTGAAGCTCGTCAGCACGCGCGGACCGTCGTCGCCGACGATCGCTAGATCCTCGATCCGCACGCCGAGCTCGCCGGGCAGGTAGACGCCCGGCTCGACCGTCACGACGCTGTTCGCCGCCAGCGTGCCCTCGGCGCCCTTCGCCAGCCGCGGGCCCTCGTGGACCTCGAGCCCGACGCCGTGGCCGAGACCGTGGCCGAAGCGGTCGCCGTGGCCGGCGGCGGCGATGATCTCGCGCGCGACGCTGTCGACGGCGGCGCAGCCGACCCCCGGAGCGACCGCGGCGAGCGCAACCTCCTGTGCGTTCAGCACCAGCTCGTAGACCTCGCGCTCGCGCTCGCCGACGGGGCCGCTGGCGAGCGTGCGGGTGCAATCGGAGCAGTAGCCGTCGAGGCGCGCTCCCCAGTCGATCGTGACCAGGACGCCGGCCGGGATCTCGACGTCACGCGGCTCGGCGTGCGGCAGCGCTCCGTGCGCGCCGGCGGCGACGATCGACGGAAACGACGGCTCCTCCGCCCCCGCGACCCGCATCGCCTGCTCCAGATCGAGCGCGAACGCCCGCTCGGTGCGGCCGGCCAGGCCGCGCGCGATCGTCTCCTCGAATGCGGCGGTCGCCAACTCCGAGGCGGCAGCGATCCGCTTCAGCTCGCCGGCGTCCTTGACCTCGCGCAGCTCCTCGACCAGACCGCCGGCTTCGACCAGCTCGGCCCCCTCGGCAGCCTTCTCGACCAGCCGCGCGTGCGCCTTGACCGTCACCTGCGCCTCGTCGAAGCCGGCGCGACCACGCGGCAGGCGGCTTGCCAGGTCGCCGAGCAGGTCGCGCCCGGCGCGGACGATCTCGAAGCCGTCGCCGACCTGCTCGGCGGCCTGCTCGGTGTAGCGGAAGTCGGTCAGGAAGAGACGCTCCTCGGCGGTCACCAGGCAGGCGCCGTTGGTGCCGGTGAAGCCGGTCAGCCAGCGAACTCCGACCATGTCGGTGACGAGCAGCGCGGCCAGCTCGCGCTCACGCAGCCGCTCGACGACGCGGTCCGCTCGCGTCGTGTTCACTCGCCCAGCTCGCGGCGCAGGAGCTCGAGCGCCTCGCGGTAGCCGTCGGCGCCCTTGCCCTGCACACGCCCGACGCAGAGGTCGCGGATCACCGACACGGCGCGCCAGTCGTCGCGGCCGTCGACCTCGGAGATGTGGATCTCGACAGCGGGCAGCCCGCAGACGTCGAGCGCGTCGCGGATCGCGTACGAGTAGTGGGTCCAGGCGCCTGGGTTGAGCAACAGGCCGTCGGCGCGATCGCGCGCGGCGTGGAGCTGCTCGCAGTACTCGCCCTCGTGGTTGGTCTGCCAGAAGGTGACGTCGAAGCCGAGCTCGTCGGCGAAGCCCTTGATCTTGCCCTCGAGCTGGGGCAGGTTGAACGTCCCGTAGATCGCCGGGTCGCGCTTGCCGAGCTGGTCGAGGTTGACGCCGTGGAGGACGGTGATGCGGTGCTTCTTCACGCGGCTGAAACTACTAGGGCTCGAACGTGGCTCGCAGCTCGGCTATGGCGGAGCGCAGGGCGTCAGGCGTAACGTCGTGCCCAGGTGTGACCTCGCCAGGAGCTTGGACGAGGACAAACGGAACCCGACCGCGCTCGCGCTTCTTGTCGCGCTCAGTGAGCGCCAGGACCTCATCCACCTCAGTGCCGTCGAACGTGAGGGGAAGTCCGTGCGCTGCCAGCAGACCGGCTACCTCCTCGCGAAGCGCGTCCTGACCCGAAAGTCGAAGTGCAGCTAGAAGACCGATGCCGACCGCCTCGCCGTGACGGTAGCGCGTGTAACCCGTCGCCGACTCGATCGCGTGGGCGACGGTATGGCCAAGATTCAGGACCTGCCGCCGTCCGCTGTCCCGCTCGTCCTCGGCGACGATGGCGAGCTTGGTGCGCAGGCAGCCCAGGATTGTCTCGTCGTCGACGTCTCCTCCACGCCGAACACGCGCCCAGAGTGGTCCTCCGGCGATCAGCGCGGTCTTGACGACCTCGGCATAGCCCGCGGCCAACTCGTCGGGCGGCAGCGTCGAGAGCACGCCGGGATCGCAGATCACAGCCGCCGGCTGATGGTAGGCGCCCGCGTAGTTCTTGCCCTCGGCGATGTCAACGCCCGTCTTGCCGCCATAGGCTGAGTCGACCTGCGCGACGAGTGTCGTCGGCATCTGCACGTAGCGGAGACCACGCTGGTAGATCGCGGCGCAGAATCCCCCGAGGTCGCCGACGACTCCTCCCCCTACCGCCATGACGATGTCGCCGCGCTCCATTCCGGCACGAGCGAGCTCGCCGAGCACACGCCCCACCGTCGCCAGATTCTTATGCCGCTCGCCCGACAAGATCGTCGAGGTGTGGTCCGCCTCGATCGCGTGGTGTCGCGTCACCTCCTCGTCGGTGATCGCGAAGTGACGCCCCTCCTTCGGATACACGAACGAGGTGAACAGTCCCCGACCGAAGAAGACCGGGTAGTTGCCGGACGCCGTCTCGGCCCAGATCAGGCGGATGTCGGCGATGCCGTCGGCGCGGGCCTCTCGCAACGCGTTCAGCGCCGGCAGGGCACGGCGGGCAACGTCGCGGCCGTTCGGCGGCAGCAGGGCGTCGGCGACCGACTCGTAGAGGGTGGCGCGCTCGGCGTGGAGCTGCTCGAAGCGGGCGCGGTCGCGGGCGAGCGGCCGGCCCTTGCCGGCGGCGCGGCGCCAGGCGTCCTCGGCGCGGACATCGAGATGGATGACGGTGTGGTCGCGCAGCGCATCGCGGACGCGCTCGGAGCCGAGCGCACCACCGCCGAGCGCCACGACCTCGGCGTCGTCGCGCGCGAGCAGCTCGAGAATCGCCTGCTCCTCGCGCTCGCGGAACGCGGCCTCGCCCTGGCGGTCGAAGAACTCCTCGATCGGCTCGCCGAGCGCGGCCTCGAGCTGCTTGTCGGAGTCGAGCGCCTCGACGCCGAGCTCGGCCGCGAGCTTGCGCGCGCCGCTCGACTTGCCGGCGCCCATGAAGCCGACGAGCACGAACGCGCCGCCCGGGCGGCGCCCGCCTCCCCCCTGGGTGCTCAGCGCCTCCACCCGATGCGCTCCTCGTAGGCGCGCAGGGCGGCGACGGCGTCGTCGACGTGATCGCCGCCGAACTTGTCCTTGTAAGCGTCGGCGAGCACGAGCGCGACCATCGCCTCGGCGACGACCGCAGCGGCCGGCACGGTGCAGGAGTCGGTCCGCTCGCGCAGCGCCGCGGCGGGCTCCTTGGTCTCGATGTCGACCGAGCGCAGCGGCTTGGTCAGCGTCGGCAGCGGCTTCATCGCGCCCCGCACGACGACCAGATCGCCGTTGGTCATGCCGCCCTCGATCCCACCGGCGCGGTTGGTCTCGCGCTGGAAGCCCTGCTGCTCGGCATAGAAGATCTCGTCGTGGGCCTTCGAGCCGACGCGGCCGGCCAGGTCGAAGCCGTCGCCGATGCCGACCCCCTTCATTGCCTGGATCGACATGATCGCCTGGGCTAGTCGGCCGTCGAGTCGCGTCTCCCACGAGACGTGCGAGCCGATGCCAGGCGTGACGCCGAAGGCGACGACGTCGTAGATCCCGCCGAGCGACTCGTTCGCCTTGCGTGCGACGTTGATCTCCTCGACCATCGCGGCGGTCGCGTCGGCGTCGAGGCAGCGGACCGGCGACTCGTCGACCGCCGCAAACGACGCGGGCTTTAGGTCGTCGCGCAGCGGCGCGGTGACCGAGCCGATCTGCAGAACGTGGCTGCGGATCTCGACGCCGAAGGCACGCAGGTAGACCTTTGCGAGCGACCCCGCCGCGACCCGCGCCGTCGTCTCACGCGCGCTGGCGCGCTCGAGCACGTTGCGGACGTCGCTGAAGCCGTACTTCTGGACGCCGGGCAGGTCGGCGTGGCCAGGGCGCGGCAGATGGACCTCCGCGACCTCGGCGTCGACCGGCCACGGATTCATCCGCTCTTCCCAGTTCTTGTAGTCGCGATTGGCGATCCGCAACGAGACCGGGCTGCCGAGCGTCCGGCCGTGGCGGATGCCAGACGTGACCTCCGCGCGGTCCTTCTCGATCTTCATCCGACCGCCGCGGCCATGGCCCAGCTGGCGTCGCGTCAGGTCCGTGTCGATGTCCTCCGGCGTCAGCTCGATACCCGCCGGCAGGCCCTCCACGGCAGTGGTGAAGCGGATCGACATGCGGCCCGACACCCTACCGGGGCGACTGGGTCAGCCGTCGGGCGTAGCCGGGCGGCTGGCTGGATAGCCGGGCGGCATGTCCGGCCCGATCGGCGGCATGTCGTCGCCGTCGTAGTAGCCGTCCGGCGGGTGCTCGTGGCAGCGCTGGGAGTTGAACGGCTTGCAGGGGTTGAACGGATTGACGTATGCCCACGGGTTGACCGCGGCCGGGAAACCTGTGATCGCATCGGCGACCCAATCGTCAGGGCGACGGACCTCGAACTGGTTCAGCAGACCGTCGTGGTCCTGGTCGTCGGCGCCGTCGAGCACGCCATCTCCGTCGATGTCGGGATCGACATGGGCGTTGCCCTGGGGCAGATCGTCGTTGTCGAGGAAGTCCCCGAAGCCAGAGGGGTACTTGGACTCGAGCGGGTCGTCGAGAGCCGCAACCCACCACGTCTCCACCATCCGGCCGCGGATCTCGTCCCAGTTGCCGAGCCCGTCGGCGTCAGCGTCGCGCTCGCCGTCGGAGAGGAAGCCATCGCCGGCCTGATCGAGGACCCAGTTGAGCAGCGGGTCGGCAGGTGCGGCGGGCGCCGGGTCAAGCGACTTCTGCAGGCCGTCGCTGTAGAGCAGCCGCTGTCCTGGGTCGAGT
>CBFGZN010000120.1:0-8056 GCA_965653255.1 uncultured Solirubrobacterales bacterium
GACGATCGAGTCGTACGGGCTGGAGGGGCTGAGTCAGTCCTTCTCGCCGGAGTTCGAGCGGCTGACGACCGAGATCGTGCTGCGCGGCGACGGTGAGGAGGGGCGTGGCGAGGACGTCACGTACGACCCCGACGACCAGCGCCGGTTGCAGGAGGCCGGTCCGGTCCACGACCTCGGCGGCGACCATACGCTCGGGTCGTTAGCGGCACTGCTCGACGGGCTAGACCTGTTCCCCGCGCCGCCGGACCGCGAGGACTACCGCGACTACCGCCGCTGGGCGTTCGAGTCGGCGGCGCTCGACCTGGCGCTGCGCCAGGCGGGCCGCTCGCTCGGCGACGTGCTCGGCCGCGAGCCGCAGCCGCTCGAGTACGTCGTCTCCATGCGGCTGGCGCCGATGGGCGACGAGGGCAAGGAGAATGCCGACCGACTGCTGCGCATCCTCGAGCTGTACCCGACGACCCGCTTCAAGCTCGACCCGACCAACGGCTGGACGCCTGAGCTGATCGCGCAGCTCGTCGAGACCGGCGCTGTCGACTCGCTCGACCTCAAGGGCCGCTACAAGGGCACGCCGGTCGACGTCGACACCGATCCGGAGCTCTACCGCGCCGTTGCGGAGGCGTTCCCCGACGCCTGGCTCGAGGACCCCGACCTCGACAGCGCAGAGGCGATGGCGGTGCTCGAGCCGTACCACGACCGCATCACCTGGGACGCGCCGATCCACTCGGTCGCCGACATCGAGGCGCTGCCGTTCCCGCCGAAGACCGTCAACGTCAAGCCGTCGCGCTTCGGCCCGCTCGAGCGGCTGTTCGCCGCCTACGACTACTGCGAGGCCAAGGGCATCGGCGCCTACGGCGGCGGCCAGTCGGAGCTCGGCGTCGGCCGCGACCAGATCCAGTATCTCGCCGCGCTGATGCACCCGACCACACCGAACGACACCGCGCCAAAAGAGTTCAACCTCCCCGAGACGCCGCCCGGGCTGGCGTCGAGCCCGATCGACCTCCCGGTCGCCGCGACCGGTTTCCGCTTCAACCGCGGCTGACGTCCGCTACCAGATCGTCGGAACGCCGTGGGCGGCGATCGCCGGATCGCGCGTCACGACGGGTACGCCCTCGACATGCGCCTGCGCAACGAGCATCCGGTCGAACGGGTCGCGGATAGTCGATCCGTTCACTTCGACGAATGGCAGGCCGTGGAGCTCTTCGCCGTGTGCTGTTCCGATCGCGAGCAGGGAGAACCCGTTGACTAGCAGCTCGTCCGCCCACTGTGCGGCCACGGGAAGCTTCCTAAGCGAAGCTTTGATCGCCACCTCGAAGAGGCTGACCGCGCTGAGCAGTGGTTCCGATGCTGACGCAATCGCTTCGCGCGCAGTTGCAGACAGGCGCTCGTCGTCGGCCACCCACCAGAGCGCGGCGTGGCTATCGACGAGGATCCGCATGCTCAGTCGAGCATTCCGAGCGCGCGTGCGACGTCATCGGGCAGCTCGTCGAAGTCGTCCGGGATGTAGACCTTGCCCTTGAGCGCGCCAGGCTGTCGCAGCGGTTTGCCGGTCGGCGGCACCGGGACGAGCTTTGCGACGGGCGTCTTGCCGCGCCGAATCTCAACCGGTTCGCCGCGCTCGACCTCGGCAATCAACTTGGAGAGGTTGGTCTTAGCCTCGCCTATGGTGTACGAACTCATATAGCGAGCATATCAGCTGTGTTGGCCAACTTGGCCAACAATCCGTCGCAAAGGGTTGCCTAAACGTTACGAAGGCAAACCGAACTCGTTCTCTTCGGTAGCGTCGCCGTCAGGAGTCAGCTAGCGACCAGGAGGCAGGAAGATGCCGGCGGAGCAGTTCGTATCGGAGCTCAACGAGCAGATCGAGCGCGAGTACGGCGCGCACCAGCAGTACGTCGCCGTCGCCGTCTACTACGACGCGCTGACGCTGCCGCAGCTCGCTGCCTTCTTCTATCGCCAGGCGATCGAGGAGCGCGGCCACGCGATGATGATGGTCCAGTACCTGCTCGACGCCGGCGAGACGCCGACGATCCCGGGCGTCGCCGCGCCGAAGAACGGCTTCGCCGACGTCGTCGAGCCGATCCGGATCGCGCTCGAGCAGGAGCGGCGTGTCACCGACCAGATCTCCGGTCTCGCCGCGATCGCCCGCGAGGCGAACGACTACGTCAGCGAGCAGTTCACCCAGTGGTTCCTCAAGGAGCAGGTCGAGGAGGTCGCGACGATGTCCGACCTGCTCGCCGTCGCCGAGCGCGCCGGCGACCGCTGGTCCGACATCGAGGACTTCATCGCCCGCGAGCACCCTGGCGACGAGGGCGGCGATCCGACGGCACCGGCCGCCGCCGGGGGCGAGTAGCCGCCGTCAGCGGATGTGCAGCTTCGCCGTCCGCTCGATCTTCGTCTTGTCGCGGTTGGCGACGACGAGCGCGACGCGGTAGCGGCCGTCGGCGAGCGGCTGGGCGGTCCGTAGGACGAGCTTGCGGCCGGGCTTGACACGCGCCTGAGCGAGCACCTTGCGCTTGCCCGTGAGACGCAGCTTCGCGGTCAGGCGCGTCGCCGCGCCCGGGTGGGTCAGCTTGACGGTGCAGCGGAAGCCGCGGACCCTGCCCCGCTTGCGGATCCGCTTGCAGGACAGCTTGGCTCCGCGCTTCGGCTTGGTCGTCGGTCCCGGCCCGGTGGGAGGTGCGGGCGGCACCCCGAGGTTGCGCAGGACGGTCAGCTCCTGCGATCCGTCGTTGGCGACGACTACGTCGGCGAGCGAGTCGCCGGTCACCTCCCCGATCGCGACCGCAGCGGGCGCTGCGCCGGCGGGGAATGTGCGCGGCGGCTCGCCCGGCGCGGCGACCGTTACCGAGTCGCCCGCGCCGTTGGCGGTGACGATCTCGGACCGTCCATCGCCGTCGAGGTCGCCGGCGGCGACGTCGACCGGCGACAGCCCGGTGGCGATGCGCTCGATCGGTCCGAGCGAGGTCGGCATGTTGCTCGTGGCGACGATCGCCACGGTGCCGCGGTCGGGCTCGGTGACCAGGATCTCCGGCCGGCCGTCGTCCCCCTTGACGTCGGCGACCGCGACTGCCTTGGGACGCGAGAAGAGCGCGGCGGTCTTCTGGATGGTGAGCAGGCCGCCGCCGTTGACCAGCACGACGACGCGCTCGGCGCCGACACCGGCGGTGGCGACCGCCACGTCGCGGTCGCCGTCGACGTCGAAGTCGCCCGTCCCGACCCCTGTCGTCGGCCCGTCGACGAAGTAGTTGGCGGCGGCGGCGTACGGCGACGTGGTGCTGATGAAGCTTGTTGACCCGTTGTGCGAGTAGACCTGTACGGCTCCGTCGACCGACGCCACTAGGTCCGGCAGCGTGCCCGCGTCGATCGACGCCAGCGCGACGCCGGAGGCAGGCAGCAGCGACGCGTCCGGCTTCACGGCTGCCGAGTAGACGCCCATGCTGGAGCCGGTCATGACCGACACCCCGTTGCCGTGCGAGATGGCGATGTCCGGCCGGCCGTCGCCGTTGACGTCGCCGACGGTCAGGTCGGTGGGGCTCGCGGTGAGCGACGCAGTCTGGATCGAGTTGTTCGCCGGCGGGGGCAGTAGACCCCACTGTCCGGCGATCGACGTTATCCCGACGGTGACGCTCTGGCTCGTGGTGGTGACGATCGCGTCGAGTGGCGTGCCGGGCGCATTTACGTTGGCCAGCGCGAACGCGCGTGGCGCGCCGCCGAAGAACCCGGCGCCGCCGTCGGCGGGCGCGGCGAGGTCCACCACCCGCGCCGAGGCGACCGCCGGCAGAGCCACGGCGAGCAGCGTGACCGCGATGGCGACGGCGCCTCTCACGCCGGCCATGCTCCCAGAGGTCGCCTCAGAGCGCCAGCGAGAGGGGCTGCTCGAGCAACTCGCGAACCTGGGCGAGGAACTCGGCGCCGTCGGCGCCGTAGAGGATGCGGTGGTCGCAGACGAGGGTGAGAGTCATCAGGTCGCGCGCGACGACGCGGCCGCGGTCGTCGATGGCCGGCTTCTTCTTCAGCGCGCCGACCGCGAGGATCGCGGCCTGTGGCGGGTTGACGATCGCCGTGAAGCGCTCGATGCCGTACATGCCGAGGTTCGAGACGCTGAAGGTGCCGCCCGAGAGCTCGGGCGGGGTGATCGAGCCGTCGCGCACGCGCTCGATCAGCCGCAGCGCCTGGCGTGAGATCTCGCCGAGCGACTTCTGGTCGGCGTCGTGGATCGTCGGCACGACGAGCGCGTCCTGGGCCGCGACAGCGACGCCGACGTTGACGCGTGAGTAGGCCTCGAACTTGCCGTCGCGGTAGGCGCCGTTGACGCGCGGGTGGTCGCGCAGCGCGAGCGCGGCGGCCTTGACGACCATGTCGTTGAACGACGGCGCGCGCTCGGTCTGGGCCTTCAGCCGCTCGCGCAGTTCGATGCAGAGCGTCATGTCGACGTCGAGCTCGAGCGAGAAGTCCGGCACCGTCGCCTTCGCCTCGGCCATACGGCGTGAGACGGTGCGTTGGAGGCGAGTCGGCTCATGGATCGCGACGTCGCCCTTGGCGCCGCTGGCCGCCGCGGCCGGCTCGGCGGGAGCGGTCTCCGGCTCTGGCGCCTCGGCCGGCGCCGTCTCCGGCTCGGGAGCCGGTGGCGCGACCGCGCCGCCCGTTCCGGCATCGGCCGCCGCCTCGACGTCGGCCTTCACGACCCGCCCGCCGGGACCGCTGCCCTCGATCCGCGCCAGCTCGACGCCCAGCTCGCCGGCCATCCGCCGCGCGAGCGGCGAGGCCTTCACGCGCCCGCCGCCGTTCGCCTTCGCCACCGGGGCCGGCGCCTCGGTCTCGCTCGGCTCCGAGTCGGGCCGCTCACCGTCGCCGGAGGAGGTCGGGGCGTCGTCCGGCGGCGCCGGCTCGCCGCCCGCCTTCGGCTCGCCGCTCGGCCCCTCGTCCTCCGCCCCGATCCGCGCGATCGGCTGGCCTACCTCGAGCGTGTCGCCCTCACGTGCCAGCAGCTCGATCAGCACGCCGTCGCTGTCGGCCTCGTAGGTCATGTTCGCCTTGTCGGTCTCGATCTCGACGAGCGGCTGGCCGCGCCTGACCTCGCCGCCGACCTCGACGAGCCACTTCAGCACGGTGCCCTCCTCCATCGAATCGGACAGCCGCGGCATGACGACGTCGGTCGCCATCAGGCCGCGAGCTCCCCGAGCGTCGCGCGCGCCGCCTGGACGACGTGCTCCTCGTGCGGGAACGACGCCTGCTCGAGCGGCTTCGAGTAGGGCATCGGGATGTCGGCGCCCGTGACTCGCGCGACCGGCGCGTCGAGGTCGTCGAACGCCTGCTCCTGGATCAGCGCGGACATGTTGGCGCCGACGCCGCCGTGCGGCCAGCCCTCCTCGACGATCACCGCCCGGTTGGTCTTGCGCACGGAGGCGAGGATCGTGTCGAGGTCGAGCGGTCGCAAGGTCCGCGGGTCTATCACCTCGGCCTCGATCCCGTGCTGCTCGGCGAGCGCGTCGGCTGCCTTGAGCGCCGTCTCGGCCATCCGCGAGATGCCGACGATCGTCACGTCGCCCCCCTCGCGCCGCACCGCCGCCTCGCCGAAGCGCAGCGGCTCCTGCTCGTCCGGCACCTCGCCGCGACGGCCGTAGAGCGTCTCGTGCTCGATGAAGATCACCGGGTTGTCGTCGCGGATCGCCGCCTTCAGCAGGCCGCGGGCATCGGCCGGCGTCGTCGGCACGGCGACCAGCAGGCCGGGGATGTGCTGGTAGAGCGCCTCGAAGGAGTGCGAGTGGGTCGGGCCGAGCTGGTGGCCGGCGCCCTGTGGCATCCGGATCACCAGTGGCACCTTGACCTGGGCGCCGAACATGTAGCGGATCGATGCCGCGCTGTTGACAATCTGGTCGAGCGCGAGCAACGAGAAGTTGATCGTCATCAGCTCGACGATCGGCCGCAGTCCGGCCATCGCCGCACCGACGCCCATCCCGACGATCGTGTTCTCGGAGATCGGCGTGTCGCGCACCCGCCGCTCGCCGAACTCCTCGAGCAGGCCGGCGGTCACCTTGAACGCGCCCTGGAAGACGCCGACGTCCTCGCCCATCAGGAAGACGCGCTCGTCGGCACGCATCTCCTCGCGCAGGGCGAGGTTGAGCGCCTCGCGGTAGCGCATGTTCATTTCCGGATCTCCCCGCGGGACGCGCGCGACTCCACTAGCTACCGGCTCCCCGCGCCCGTGCGGCCTGCGTGTCGGGATCGGTCTCGTCGTCGGCGTGGGCGGCGCCGGCCTCGGCCAGCTCTTGGGCGACCTCGCCGGCCTCGCGCTCCTGCTCGCCGCGGTGGACGTCGGGCGAGCGCGCGTCGGTCGACCACCAAGGATCGCGCACCTGGTCGCCGATCACGTAGATGTCGTCGTAGAGCGACGCGAGATCGGGGAACGGCGACCGCTCGGCGAACTCGACCGCCTCGTCGACGGTCTCAATCGCCTGCTCGTCGAGCCGTTGGACATCCTCCTCGCTCATGACGTCCTCGCCGACCAGCCGCGCCGGGAAGGTCTTCAACGGGTCGCGGGTGCGCCAGCCCTCGACCTCGTCCTTGGTGCGGTACTCCTCGGGGTCGGCCATCGAGTGGCCACGGTAACGGTAGGTCACCGCCTCGACGAGCTGCGGCTCGCGGTCGTCGCGCGCCTTCTCCAGCGCCGCCGCGACGCAGCGCTCGACGTCGAGCACGTCCATCCCGTCGCAGCGACTGCCGGGCACGCCGTAGCCCGCCGCCTTGCGCGACAGGTCGGTGACAGCCGAGTGACGCGCGAGTGCTGTTCCCATCCCGAACTGGTTGTTGACGACCATGAAGACGACCGGCAGGCTCCAGAGCGCGGCGAGGTTCATCGTCTCGCCGAAGGTGCCCTGGTTGGTCGCGCCGTCGCCGAACATGCAGAGCGTCGCGTCGTCGTTGCCCTCGTAGTCGGAGACGAGCGCGACCCCCGCGGCCAGCGGCAGGTTGCCACCGACGATCCCGTAGCCGCCGAGCAGCCGCCGCTCGACGTCGAAGAGGTGCATCGATCCGCCGCGCCCGCCGGAGCAGCCGTCGACCTTGCCGAACAGCTCCGCCATCACCGCGCCGGGTGACGTACCGCGCGCCAGCGCATGGCCGTGCTCGCGATAGGTCGACAGCAGGTAGTCGCTGTCGCGCAGCGCCTGCGTCGAGCCGACGATCGTCGCCTCCTCACCAATGCAGAGGTGCAGGAAACCGCCGATCTTCGCCTTCGCGTACATCTCGCCGGCGCGCTCCTCGAAGCGCCGGATCAGCTGCATCCGGGCGAGGATCTCCTCACAGACCGTTCGGTCGGGGAGGGGGTGCGTCGCGGCCTCTACGCCCGTCGCGTCGGGGCCGCGGCCGCCGGTAGCGTCCTCGGTCGCCATCCACCCCGACTCTAGCGCCGGGGCTCGTGTCGCTAGTTGACCGCGAGCAGGTCTACAACGAAGACGAGCGTCTCGTTCGGCTTGATGCTCGGCGGCGAGCCCTGGGCGCCGTAGGCCTTGTCCGGCGGGATGATCAGCTCGCGCCGACCGCCGACCTTCATGCCCTCGATCCCCTCGTCCCAGCCGGCGATCACAGCACCCTGCCCGAGCGTGAAGTTGAAGGGCTGGCCGGCCGAGAAGGAGCTGTCGAACTCCTTGCCGGTCGAGTAGGAGACGCCGACGTAATCCATCGTCAGGTCGTCACCGGCCTTCGCGGTCTTGCCGGTGCCCTCCTTGAGGTCCTTGACTTGAAGCTCCTTCGGCGGTGGGCCGTCGGGGACGGTCACCTTCGGCTTCTGGCCGGAGCTGACCGGCTCCTCCGCCGCGGCCGACTCGTTGCTGCCGGCAGGTGGCGCCTCGACCGTGAAGGTCGCGGTCTCGGTGTCGTCACCGCATCCGGTGACAGCGGTCAGGGACAGGGCGGCAAGCCCGCAGGCGATCAGGTATCGAGTGCGCATGGCGGCGAATACTAAGAGCCAATGCGCATCCGGTGCAACGGTCAGGCGCTAGGAGGCGCGTCGTAGCGCACCGCGGCCGCGGCGGCTGCCGCCTCGAGCTGGTCATCG
>CBFGZN010000121.1:0-8000 GCA_965653255.1 uncultured Solirubrobacterales bacterium
GCAGGCGGGCGCCGAGGTCGTCGGTCCGGCGTGCGATCCGCCGCGCGCCGACCTGGGCGTGCAGCTCGAACGCCTCCTGCAGCGCCCAGCGGTGCTCGAACGAGTGGTAGCCGCCGGGACTGAAGACGACGCCGGGCGGGGCGTTGCTGGGCTCGCCGTCGATCCAGGGGACGAGGGCGCGATCGTCGAGCGTCGGGATGACCGGGGTAACGCGCTCCCAGAGCTCGGGGGTGCCCCAGGCGATGCCGGTGCCGCGCGGGCCGAGCAGCCACTTGTGGCAGCCGGCTGCGATGCCGTCGCAGCCGAGCGCGTCGACCGGCGCGGGGCCGGCGCCGAAGCCGTGCGC
Organism: uncultured Solirubrobacterales bacterium; assembly: GCA_965653255.1. Classification (GTDB taxonomy): domain Bacteria; phylum Actinomycetota; class Thermoleophilia; order Solirubrobacterales; family Thermoleophilaceae; genus JAAYBF01. The sequence goes on from CBFGZN010000121.1 coordinate 347, forward strand.
GCCGTCGACGACGAGCAGTGCGCGCTGCTCGGTGGCCCGGCCGGCGTTGGCGCTGGCCACGACCTCGGCGATCTCGGGCAGCGGGAGCTTGACGCCGGTCGCCGAATGGACCCAGGTCATGAGGACCAGCCGCGTTTGGGGGCCGATCGCGTCGCGAACAGCGCCGACGATGCCGTCGACCGTCGCCTGCTCGGGCGCCCCCGGCGGGTAGAGCGCGACCTTGCCGACGGTCGCGCCGGTCCGCTCGGCGGCGTAACGCGCGGTCTGGTCGGCGACGAAGTGCTCGTGCTCGGTCATCAGGATCTCGTCGCCGGGGGAGAAGCGCATGCCGCCGATCAGGACGCCGAGGCCCATCGTGGTCGAGTCGGTCAGCGCGACCATGCCGGCGGTAGTGCCGAGATGACGCGCCGCCGCGCGAGCGATGTCGCGGACGCGGTTCTGGTTGGCGAGCAGATAGCCGTGCGGGTCGCGGTCGAGACCCTCGCGGTGTGCCACGATCGCGTCGCGAACCGGGCGCGAATGTGGAGCGAGGATGTAGGCCGACAGGTGATTGATGTCGGGGTCGAGCTCGAACAGCGCGCGGACGTCGTCCCAGTTCGCGACGCTGGCCGGTGGCTGCGAGGCGGCGTCAGCGGTCGGCCGGTCGTTGGCCGGGTCATCGGAGCTGTCGCAGGCGACCAGCCAGGCTGCAGCTGGAACGGCGAGCGCGGTCCCGACGAACGCCCGCCGCGTATGGGGGTGCTCGACCAGGCCCATACGGGTCCAGGATAGGCAGAAGCCTGTCTTTGTCGAATTAGACACCAGGAGGGATATCAGTTAGTAGACACTTACGTAAGCAGTGGCTTATGCTTTACGCATGGAAGCCGCGCTGCGTGCCATCGCCGAGCCTCGCCGGCGCACGATCCTCCGGCTCGTCGGCTCCGAGGAGTTGAGCGTGGGCGAGATCGCGTCGCACTTCGAGGTCAGTCGGCCCGCGATCTCGCAGCATCTGACGGTGCTCAAGGGGGCGGGGTTGGTGAGCGAGCGCCGGGAAGGGACGCGGCGGCTCTACGTCGCGCGGCCCGAGGGCCTCGCGGAGCTGCGCGACTTTCTCGACGAGTTCTGGGCCGACGGGCTCGATCGCCTGAAGGCAGCCGCCGAGCAAGAGGAGAGGACGCGACGATGACTACCGCCGAGGCCGACGCCGTCGAACGCGAGGTACGCATCGCGGCGCGGCCCGAGACGATCTTCCCATTTTTCGTCGACCCCGAGCGGATGGTCCGCTGGATGGGCACGACCGCCGAGGTCGATCCGCGCTCCGGCGGGATCTATCGGGTCAACATCACCGGCGGTCGCATCGCGCGCGGCGAGTACGTCGAGGTTTCGCCGCCGCACCGCGTCGTGTTCACCTGGGGGTGGGAGACCGAGGAGAGTCCGGTGCGGCCGGGCAGCTCGACCGTCGAGGTAACGCTCACGCCCGACGGCGACCACACGATCGTCCGGCTGGTCCACAGCGGCCTGCCGAGCGGCGAGTCCGCCAACGCCCACAGCGTCGGTTGGGACCACTACCTGCCGCGGCTCGAGGCCGCGGCGTCCGGTGGCGACGCCGGGCCGGACCCGTGGGCGGCGCCCGCCGCCGACTGACACCAAGCATCGAACAAGGAGAACGAGATGGCGAAGTACCTACTGGCATACAAGGGAGGCGCGACCCCCGAGACCGAGGCCGAGCAGCAGGCCGTGATGGCGGCCTGGACCGGCTGGTTCGGCGAGCTCGGGCCGGCGGTCGTTGATCCGGGCAACCCGTTCGGGCCGTCCAAGGCGATCGCCAACAACGGCACGGTCAGCGACGGCGGACCGTCGGGCCTGACCGGTTACTCACTCGTCAACGCCGACAGCATCGACGCCGCGGCCGAGCTCGCGAAGGGCTGCCCGGTCCTGACCAACGGCGGCACGGTCGAGGTCTACGAGACGTTCGACGTGATGTAGCTAGCAGGACGCATGGGCGGTCGGACCGGAGCCGGCCGCGCACGCGTCTGGCAGTCGGCTGGGAACGATGACCGAGGCGCGGCCGCGCGCGTGGCGGTTGTGGCTGGTTCGCGCTCGGCCCGGCGCGATCGGCGTGTCGGCGTGGGCGGTGTTGTCGATCGTCGTGCCGGTAGCGGCTGGCGAGATGCGGAAGGTCAGGCGGAAGGTGCGCTGTTGGCCCGGGCGCAGACGGCGTATCGCGAGGCAATGCCGCCGGCCGGCGGCGGCGCGCAAACGTCGGCTGGCGCGCAGCAGCCGCAGCGCGCGTGGCGGGCGGTCGCAGGTGCGCAGTCGGTAGACAGGCGCGCGCCCACGGTTGCGGACGCGGATCCGGAATGTGACGCGCTGGCCGGCGTAGGCGACCTGGGCGCTGGCGGTCTTGTCGACGTCGATGTCGGCCGGGACGGCATCGAACGGACAGCGGACCTGCTGCGAGTCGAGCGCGACCAGGGCAGCGCCAGGGCCGGGAGCGGCCGGTATGAACCAGCCGGTCAGCGATCCGCCGCTGGGGACGACGCGGCCGCCGAGCGCACCGGTCGACGGCGGGCGGTCGAAGCCCGACACGCGGCTGCTTGCCGGCTCGGCGTCGGCGGCCATCAGCGGCTGTCGGACGCGCTCGAACCATGGCCGCTCGTCATCGCCGTGGTTCACCGCGGGCATGCCGGCGACCGCGCCGGTCAGCGGCGATGGGGTGTCGGCGGTCACGGTCGCCGGGGTCGAGCAGGTCAGCTGGAGCGCATCTGAGTAGTCGACTCCGGAGGCCGGCGGTGGCGGGATCTCGGCCCCCGACGAGTTGCGGAACTGGACGCCATTGACCGGCGTGACGAACCCCTCGCGATTGCCGGCCGTGCCGGCGCCGCCGTTGGCGCCCCACCAGTTGTCGGTCGCGTCGATGCCGACTGGCGCCGTCGCCGACGGGTACGGCGCGCGGATGCGCAGCCCGAACTGATTGCGGTAGATACGGTTGTTGGCGATCCGGACGTTCGTCAGGCTCGGCGGTCCCGGCGCGCCGATGTCGCTGAAGGTGATCGCCGCGCGGAAGTCGGTCAGCGTGTTCCCGTTCACCGTGATCTCGTCGACGCGGTCGAACAGCATCCCGTCGTTAGCCGGCGCGGCGCCCTCGGGATGCAGGCTGGTCAGCACGTTGTCGCGGATGCGCACGTCGCGGACGTCGTTCATCAGGATCATCTGGTCGCGGTTCGACGCCTTGCGGAACAGGTTGCCGGCAACCGTCGCGCCCGCAAACGTTGAGCGGTCGGTGTTGCCGTTGATGTTCAGCGCGTAGCGCGGTGGGCCGGCGAAGACGTTGCCGACGACGCGCGTGTTAGCGCTCGAGTAGGTCGAGTCGGCATAGAGGTCCGTGCCGGTGGCGCGCACGCCCGCGACGTTGATCAGCCGGTCGTTGTCACGGAACAGGTTGCGCGCTATCAGCGAGCCGTTGCCGCCGACCCAGATCCCGCCCGTGAAGTCGTGGACGATCGAGTTGCGCAGCACGTAGCCGGCGGCCGGCGACTGTCCCGTCTGCGGCTGGTCGGGCTCGATGATCGCCAGCTCCTGGCAGTTGCTGCCGGTGGGCTGGCCCGAGACGCAGAGCGGGTTGTTCGAGCCGACCAGCTCGAGCCCGTCGAAGCGCGAGCCGCCGCCGAGCGCCGGGCGGCCGCCGCTCGGGGCGCTGAGGAAGAACAGCGCCGACTGGGCGATCGAGTTCGGGTTGAAGTCGAGCGCGATCATCGTCTCGGGGCCACGGCTGGGATGGTTGCCATGACGGCCGGCGTTGGCTCCGACGATCGTCACGCGCTCGCTGACGTTGAAGTTGTCGTAGACGTCGTAGCGGCCCGCGGGGACCTCGATCGTGTCGCCGGGCCCGTCGCCGGAGCGGCAGCCGTCGACCGCCTGGTTGGCGTTCGCCGATCGCCTCGCGCAGCGAGCAGCGACCGTTTCCGTTCGACACCGACGTGACCAGGGCGCGGTAGTTGGTCGGCTGCCCCGCGCCGTTCTGCTGGTCGAACGTCGCCGACTCGGCGCGCTCGTCGACGCGGATCGTGGCAGCGCTGACCGGTGACGGCAGCATGGCCGCCAGCGCAAGCGCGCCAAGCACGGCAGACACCGGAACCCTCACTGCTCCTCCCCCTCTCGGGAGTGGTCGATGGTGCGATGCTAGCTCCGCCGCTGGCGCTTGACCATCGGGCATTCGTCTACGGCCAGATGGCCTGCGACGGTCGGGCGAGATCGCCCGCCCGACCGTCGCTGGTTCAGGCCGAGATCGCCTCGACCAGGTCGCCGACCTGGCTCTCGTCGATCGAGCGGGCCAGGTCGGCCTGGCTGACGATGCCGACCAGGTCGTGGCCGTCGATCACCGGCAGTCGGCGGATCTTGTGCTCCTTCATCGTGCGGACGGCGTCCTCGACGGAGTCGTCGGCGCCGATCGTCACCGGCTTGCCCTCGCCGAGCTCGCCGGCCTCGGTCGAGCCGGGGTCACGCCCCTCGGCCAGCACCTTCACGACGATGTCGCGATCGGTGACCATGCCCTTGAGGCGCTGGTCGTCGCCGCAGATCGGCATCGCGCCGACGCCGAGGTCCGACAGCCGCTTGGCCGCGTCGAGCACCGAGTCGTGCTCGCCGATGCACTGAGCGTCGCCGGTCATCACCTCACGTGCGGTCTTGCTCATTTCCACTCCTCTTCTCGGGTAGTAGGCCGCTACCCGGCGCGAGGGTGGCGAAACGGCGCGCCGGTCACTCGGACGGCGGCGCCGGGATCGGCCGTTCGCGCAACGCCCGTGCGGCCGCGACGAGGTTGGAGGCGGCGGCGCGTCCGGTCGTGTGCGACCACTCGCGGCCGGCCTCGTCCTCGAGGTAGCTCTTGCCCGGTCCGGGGCCGCGGTTCCAGTAGGTCCAGGCCTGTCCAGGCACGGTGAAGCCGATGTCGATCAGCCCGCCGGCGAGCTCGCCGATCACGTGATGGGCGCCGTCCTCGTTGCCGGTGACGACGAAGCCGGCGACACGGTCGTAGGCGACCGGACGGCCGTCGTCATCGGTCTCGGAGATCAGCGCGTCGAGCCGCTCGAGCGCGCGCTGCGCGACGCTCGACGGTTTGCCGAGCCAGGTCGGCGAAGCGAGCACCAGGATGTCCGCGGCCAGCACCCGCTCGAGCACCTGTGGCCACTCGTCACCCCCGCCCTCGTCGGACGAGACGCCGGGGCGGATGTCGAGGTCGACGAGGCGGACCAGGTCGCACGCGACGCCCTTGCTCTCCAGCGCCCTGATCACCACCCGCGCGAGCGCCTCGGTGTTCGACTCCGTGGGCGATGGCTTGAGCGTGCAGTTCAGGACAAGGGCGGTGAGACGATCGTTGGCCGGCGTCATATGGAGGCGCTACCCGGACTGGTGAAGGTCGCAACGTCGCCGGTCAACAGCTTGAGAAGCAGACCCTTGGGTAAGGGCGGGCTGAGCGAACCGAAGGAGGCGCAATGGCCGAGCCACAGACACAGCCGCACCCCGGCAGCGAGCAGAAGATGCAGCCTGAGCCGCGCAGCGACATGGAGGACTACACCGGCAGCGGCAAGCTACAGGGCAAGCGCGCGCTGATCACCGGCGGCGACTCGGGAATCGGGCGTGCGGTCGGGATCGCGTTCGCCAAGGAGGGCGCCGACGTCGCGTTCGCCTACCTCTCCGACGAGCACGAGTCGCGCGACGCCGACGAGACGGCCGACCTGATCCGCAAGGCCGGACGCAATGCGCTCCCGCTGCAGGCGGACCTGACCGACGAGGGCGAGTGCGTGAGCGTCGTCGAGCGGGCCGTCGACGAACTGGGTGGGCTCGACGTCCTCGTCAACAACGTCGCCTACCAGTGCCCCGCCGACTCGCTCGAGGAGATCTCGACGGAGCAGTGGGAGCGGACCTTCCGGACCAACGTCTTCAGCTTCTTCTGGACGACGAAGGCGGCGCTCGCCCACCTACCCGACGGCGGCGCGATCGTCAACACCAGCTCGATCAACGGCCTACGCGGCAACAAGACGCTGATCGACTACTCGGCGACCAAGGGCGCGATCCTCGCCTGGACCTACTCGCTCGCCCAGGCGCTCGAGCCGCGCGGCATTCGCGTCAACTGCGTCGCGCCGGGACCGGTCTGGACGCCGCTGATCCCGGCGACCTTCCCGGAGGAGAAGGTCGAGTCGTTCGGCGAGCAGACGCCGATGGGGCGCGCGGCGCAGCCCGACGAGATCGCGCCGTCGTACGTCTTCTTCGCCTCTGGCGAGCTGTCGAGCTACTACTCCGGCGAGGTGCTCGCCCCGATCGGCGGCGAGACGCTGCCGGGCTGACCGCCGCGCCATAGTCGGTTTCGACCACTCCGTGACGGGTATCGCGGCCGTGTGAACGCACGACCAGACGGGGACGACCGTCGACGCGAGGCGGCGCGCGACACGCTGCGCGGCGAGTTGCGCGAGGTGGTCGGCGAGCGCGCGGCTGCCGAAGGCGAACGAGCTGGGGCCCTCGAGGCGGCAGAGCAGGCGGGCCGTCCGCGGACTGTCACGGCTGCGCTCTCACAGTCGCGGATCCTGATTCTCGCGACACTCTTCGTCGCCCTGATCGTCGGGGTCGTCGCGGGTCTCGCGACGGGACAGTGGTGGTGGCTGCTGATCGCGCTCGCGATCCACGCTCTCGGCACGACCGTCGTCGTGTCGACGACCCTGCGTATGACGGCGAGCGTCGAGAGCCCCGACCCGCGGGCGGCCGCCGCGCTCGAGGAGCAGGGCGTGCGCGACCCCGATGCCGCGCTCACCGAGGCGGTTCGCGTGACGGCCGAGGCGACGGACTCCGAGGCGGCTGAGCGCGATCGCGACCAGCAAAGCTCGATCACGCCCGACGACCGATGAGCGCCGATCCGGAAGTCCCGACGATCACCCCCTACCGTGATGGCCCGCTACTGGTTCGTGGGCCCGTCCGGCTTCAGGACACCCAAGGACGAGAGATCGAGGTGGGGCGCGAGACGATCGCGCTCTGCCGGTGTGGGAAGTCGCGGATCAAGCCGTTCTGCGACGGGACGCACAAGCTAAGCGGCTTCAGGGCTGCCAGCGAGGCTGACGCTCGAGCCAAGTAGCGAGCTGCGCTCGCGCTGCCACGCGCCGAGCACGGCGAGCGCCCAGCGGGCGTCGAGCGTGGCAAGGGCGCGCGCGCCCCAGAGGATGTCCGCGCCGAGCTCCGGATCCTGGCGGACGAGTCCGCCCGCGAGATCAACTGCGGCGACCTGCTCGTGGACCGCGTCGGCTTCGACATGCTCGTCGAAGAAGGCCGTCGCGTCTTGTCCGAGGCCGAGCCGCCGCAGGCCGTTGGCGTAGCGGCGGTTGGGAATCGAAGACGTCATCTCGAACAACGCGAGATGGCCGACGATCGCGCCGCGCCAGCGGCGATGCAGGCCGAGCAAGGACATCAGGTTGACCGTGGCGAGCGTCACGCCGGGGATCGCGTCGAGGTAGGCGCCGGGCTCGGAGTCCAACTCGAGGGCCTCCATCGAGCGGGCGAACATCGTCGCGTGGATCCGCTCGGGCCGCCCGCCGCCGTACTCGTCGGCCTGGATCTCGACGAGCGCCGCCTTCGGCGGGCCGCTGAGACGCGGCAGCGCCCAGGAGTGCGGGTCGGCCTCCTTGAGCTG
>CBFGZN010000122.1:0-7925 GCA_965653255.1 uncultured Solirubrobacterales bacterium
CGTTCGCGCGCGCAGGAACGAGCACGTGAACCAAAATCGGAGACAGGACCCGCGGGCAGCACCGCCAGAGCCCTAATCGATCCCCAACCGGTCCAAAAGAGCATCGTCAGCCCGCCAATCCCGCCGCACCCGAACCCGCAACTCCAAGTGAATCCGACGCCCCAGAACCGCCTCGATCTGCTCCCTCGCCGCCGTCCCAACCGCCTTCACCATCCGCCCCCCGCCACCGATCAAGATCCCCTTCTGCGACTCGCTCTCCGCCCAGATGCTCGCCTCGATCCGGAGCAGTCCGCCCTCCTGCTCGGCGATGCTCGTCACCTCGACCTCGACGGCGTGCGGCAGCTCCTCGCGTGTGCGGCGCAGCACCTGCTCGCGAACGAGCTCGGCTATCTGGACGTGCTCGGGCTGATCCGAGCTGTCCTCCGGCGGGTAGAGCAACGGCCCTTCCGGCAGCAGTCCGACGAGGTGCTCGACGAGCGCGTCGACGCCCTGGCCCGACTTGGCGCTGATCGGGAAGATGTCGCCCGGGACGTCGAGCCCGACACCGGCGGTCAACGCCGCCGCGGTCTCGGCGTTGCGCAGCTTGTCGACCTTGTTGACGGCGGTGACGGTCGGGACCCCGGACGCGCGGATCGCCCGTGCGATGTAGCGGTCGCCCGGGCCGATCCGCTGCGCGCCGTTGAGCATGAAGAGGATCGCGTCGGCGTCGCGCAGCGCATGCTCGACGCGGTGCTGCATCCGCTCGGTCATCGCGTCGCGCGGCCGCTGGACGCCGGGCAAGTCGACCAGCACGAGTTGCCAATCGTCACCGGTCGCGATGCCGCGGATCTCACGCCGCGTCGTCTGCGGCTTGTCGGAGACGATCGCCACCTTGTCGCCGACGATCCGGTTGACGAGCGTCGACTTGCCCGCGTTCGGGCGGCCGGCGAGCGCCACGAACCCGGCGCGTGTACCACTCACCGCAGTCCCTCCACGACACGGTCCTGGAGCGCGAGCATCTCGCCGTCGTCGGTCTCGTGGTCGTAGCCACAGAGGTGCAGTACGCCGTGGACGACGGCCTCGGTCAAGTCCTCGGTCTGCTCGGGACAGATTACGACGTCGCCGAGCTCGCGCGGGCCGGCGGCCGGGCCGTCGCCGTCGATCGGAAACGACAGCACGTCGGTCGGGCGGTCGCGGTCGCGATGATCGCGGTTGAGCTCGTGGATCTCGGCTTCGCCGACGAACGCGATCGCCAGGTGCAGCTCGCCGTCAACGCCCGCGGCCGCCAGCGCGGCGCGAGCGGCCGCGTCGAAGCACGCCGGGGCCTCCGGCGCGTCGATGATCTCGATCTCGATCAGGCTCTCCTGCGTGACTGCGAGTTGCGCAGCTCCGGCGCCTGCGCCTCGGCGTACTCGCCGTAGGCGGCGACGATCCGCTGGACGAGCTTGTGGCGGACGACGTCCTCGCCGCCGAAGCGGACGAACTCGATCCCTTCGACGTCGGCGAGGATGTCGCCGATCACGACGAGGCCGGAGTGCGTGTCCTTCGGCAGGTCGACCTGGGTGACGTCGCCGGTGACGACCATCTTCGACCCGAAGCCGAGTCGCGTCAGCACCATCTTCATCTGCTCCGGCGTCGTGTTCTGCGCCTCGTCGACGATGATGAACGAGTCGTTGAGCGTGCGGCCGCGCATGAAGGCGAGCGGTGCGACCTCGATCACGTTGCGCTCGAGGTGCTGGTTGACCTTCTCGGCCTCGAGCATGTCGTAGAGCGCGTCGAACAGCGGTCGCAGGTAGGGATCGACCTTCGCCATCAGGTCGCCGGGCAGGAAGCCGAGCCGCTCGCCGGCCTCGACGGCGGGCCGCGTGAGGACGATCCGGTTGACCTCGCGCCGTTGCAGCGCGGCGACCGCCATCGCGACGGCGAGGAACGACTTGCCGGTGCCCGCGGGACCAATCCCGACGCTGATCGTGTTCTTGCGGATCGCGTCTACGTAGCGCTTCTGGTTGACCGTCTTCGGCGCGACCTTCAGCCCTCGATGGCGCCAGATGACGTCCTCGAGGATCTTGCTCGGGCTCTCGTGCTCGTCGAGCGCGGAGCCGATCGCCTCGATCGTTCCCGGCGCGACGTCGTGGCCCTGACGAATCAGGTCGGACAGCTCGCGAACGACGGTCTCGCCCATCTCGACCTGCTCGTCGGATCCATCGAGCGTCAGCACGTTGCCGCGTAGGAAGACGTCGCAGTCGAGGTGGCCCTCGAGCGTGCGCATGATCAGGTCCTCGGGCCCTGCCAGCTCGGCGGCGACGTCGTTCGAGAGCTCGATCTGGCGGCGCACTAGGCGGTCAGCTTCTCCTTCACGGCGGCGCTCACGCGCTTACCGTCGGCACGCCCCACGACCTGCGGCATCACCAGCTTCATCACGTTGCCCATGTCGCGCGGCGAGCTGGCGCCTGACTCGGCGACCGCTCCCGCGACGATCTCGGCCAGCTCGGCATCGCCGATCTGCTCCGGCATGTAGCCAGCGATCAACTCGGCCTCGGCCTCCTCGGCGGTCGCGAGGTCGTCGCGCCCGCCGTCGCGATAGGCCTGTGCCGACTCGAGCCGCCGCTTGCGCTCACGCTGGAGCACCGCGACCTCGTCATCGCCACCGTCCTTGACCGCTTTCTGCAGCTCTGACGCGATCAAGCGCAGCGCACCGGCACGCTCGCGATCACCCGCTTTGAGCGCAGCGCGCGCGTCCGCTTGCACTTGGTCGACAGCCGCCATCTATCCATAAGTCTAGGCTGCCCGCCAATGCACGACGGCACGCTCATCCTGATCGCCGGCTCGCTGCTGGCGCTCGGGATCGGTGCGGCGTTGCTCGCCGGACGTCTGCGCGTACCCGGTTTGGTGCTGTTCCTGGTGCTCGGAATGGCGATCGGCTCGGATGGCCTTGGGCTGATCACTTTCGGCTCGACCGAGAGCGACGTCGAGCTGGCGCGAACGATCGGGATCATCGCGCTCGCGCTGATCCTCTTCGAGGGCGGACTAGGTGCCGGCTGGAACGAGATCCGGCCCGTCCTGCGCGGGGCATTGCCGCTGGCGGGATTCGGCACGTTGATCACGGCGGTGATCACCGGCGTCCTGTCGCATGTCCTGTTCGACTTCACCCTGCTCGAGGGCCTGCTGCTCGGCTCCGTCATCGCGTCGACCGACAGCGCCGCGATCTTCTCGGTGCTCCGCGGGTCGAGCGTGCGGCGCAAGCTCGCCCGCACGCTCGAGGCGGAGTCCGGCTTCAACGACCCCGTCGCGGTGCTGCTGGTGCTCGGCTTCATCGAATGGATCCAGGTGCCCGACTACGGGCTCGCCGACATGGCCGTGTTGATGGTCGAGCAGCTGTCGATCGGCGCCCTGTCCGGCTTCGTGATCGGCACGGCGGCGGTCGCCGCGTTCCGCAGAGTCGCGTTCGCGACGACTGGACTCTATCCGGTCGCTTCGATCGCGACCGCGGCGATCGCCTTTGGCGCGGCCGACCAGCTCGGCGGCTCGGGCTTCCTCGCCGTCTACATGGCCGGGCTGAGCCTCGGCAGCGCGCGAATCCCCGCGCGGCGCACGATCGACGACTTCCACGCCGGCCTGGCCTGGGTCGCGCAGATCGCGCTCTTCTTCACGCTCGGCCTGCTCGTCTTCCCGAGCGAGCTCGGCAACGTCGCCTTCGACGGCATCCTGCTGGCGATCGTGCTGACGCTGATCGCGCGCCCGATCGCGACGTTCGTCACGACGCTGCCGAGCGGCTACGACATCCGCGAGGCGACGCTGCTGAGCTGGGCCGGGCTGCGCGGCGCGGTCCCCGTCGTGTTCGCGACGTTCCCGGTGATCGACGGCGTCAAGAACGCCAACGAGCTGTTCAACCTCGTCTTCTTCGTCGTGATCACCTCAGCGCTCGTCCAGGGCGCGACGATCAACCCGCTCGCCCGCCGGCTGCGCCTGACCAGCCGTGCCGAGGCCGTGCCGCCGCCTGTGATGGAGGTCGGCACGATCCGCCGGCTCGGTGCCGAGGTGCTCGAGTTCCCCGTCCGCGACGACCACGCGCTCGTCGGCCGGCTCGTCAACGAGCTCGGCCTGCCGCGCGACGCGCTCGTCAACGTGATCGTGCGCGACGACGAGGCACTGCTGCCGCGCGGATCGACCGAGGTCGCAGCCGGCGACCGGCTGCACATCGTCGTACGCGAGAACGCGCGCAGCGATGTCGAGGCGCTGTTCGACCGCTGGCGCGATGGCCCGATCGCACAACCGGCGGCGGATCGGATCCCCACCCCCCAGGGCCGCAGCCCGATCTTCAGCGTCCGGCCTTGGCGCGACGAGGACGGCGACCCGGCGGCGCCTGAGCAGATCGCCGACGTCGCCGTCAACCGCACGCTGCGGACCCGGCGCGGCGCCCGCGGCGCGCTCGTGCTGCTCGCCGACGGTCGCCTGGCGGTCACCGGCGAGGGCGTCGTGGCGACCGGAAGCCCGCGCCAGCTCGTCCGCTTCTGCCGCGAGCGCGTCGGCCGCGCCCAGAGTCCCGAGGCGAAGGCCTGGTGGCAAGAGGTCGCCGGCGCGGTGCTACAGAGCTCCGCCCCTTAGTTCCAAAATCCATCTATGGGCATGATCTCGCCGTCGGCCTCGTGGCGCGGGCCGAAGGCGAGCAGCTCGAGCCCGTCGTCGCCGGCCTCGAGTGCGCGCACGGTGCTCGGCGCGATCCGAACGGCGTCCATCGTCTCGAGCTCGACCACGTCGTCGTCGAGCTTGATCCGCCCGCTGCCCGACAGGACGACGTAGATCTCCTCGGCTTCGTCGTGCTTGTGGGCGAACGCCTGGCGCTTGTTCGGGCGCAGCACGTGGTAGGCCAGTCCGGTGGTCTCCGCACGCAGGTCGGTCCGTGGGAAACGCGCCTCCCCCACCTCGGAGATCGAGTAGTCCATGGCGCGACCATATCCTCTGCTGCGGTACTCGCCGGCTAGGTCAACAGAAGCGCGGTCCAACCACGGTCGGACAAGCGGCGTTGCTCCTGCAGCGGAGCGAAGGCGGCGGCGACCTCGTCGGCCTCGTGGTCGAGCAGGCCAGAGAGGATCAGCGCATCTGGACGGTGGTCCATCAGCTTGGCGACCTGCAGCAACAGCGGGCGCATCAGGTTGGCGGCGACGGTGCCGGCGGATGGCGGCGGCTCCTCGCGCAGGTTGGCGCGCCGCACGATGTCGAGCGCAACGCCGTTGTCGCGGGCATTGAGGTTGGTCGCGTCGACCGCGAGGCGGTCGGAGTCGACGGCCTCGATCGGTCCGTGACCGAGCTTGGCGGCGGCAATCGCCAGCACGCCAGAGCCACAACCGAGGTCGCAGAACGAGCCCTTGCCGTCGAGGCCGGCCAGCAACTCGAGGCAGAGCCGCGTCGTCGCGTGGGCGCCGGTGCCAAAGGCGCGGCCGGGATCGATCTTGAGGTCGATCACGCCCGGCCGGATCGGCGCCTCCTCCCACGGTGGGCGGACGTAGAGGCGATCGGCGACGAGGATCGGCGCGTGGAAGCGCTTCCAGCGCTCGGCCCAGTCGTCGGGCACTTCCTCCCCCGAGACGACAACGCGAGTGCCGCCGACCTCCGCCTCGCCCTCGGCGAGCTCCGGCAGCTCGCCCGGCGCGCCGTAGACGGCGAACTCGACGTAGTCGTCGCCGTCGACCTGCTCGACGCCGGACGGGGCGAGCTCGAGCAGCGCGGCCAGCACTAGCTCGGCATCCGCCGCCGGCGCGCGGATCGCCAGGCGGATCATCGGCTGACCGTCGACGCTCGACGAGAGTGGATCACCGCAGCGCCCGGCGGACCTTGTCGACGATCGACTCGCGCCGTGGCTCGTGCAGGTTGTCCTCGGTGATCGTGCCCGCCAGCTCGGAGAGCAGCTCGCGCTGCCGCTCGTCGAGGTTGCGCGGGATCACGACGTTGAGCACGACGCGCTGGTCGCCGCGGCGTCCGCGACCGATCTGCGGCATGCCGTGGCCACGCAGGGTGACGACCGTGCCGGGCTGGGTGCCGGCCTCGATGTCGATCTCCTCGTCGCCGTCAAGCGTCGGCACCGTGATCGTGACGCCGAGCGCGGCGTCGGGCGCCGCGACGTCGACGGCGCTGACGAGATCGGCGCCGTCGCGTAGGAAGCGCTCGTCCTCGGTGACCTGGACGATCACATAGAGGTCGCCGGGCGGCCCGCCGCGATCGCCGGCGTGACCGCTGCCGGTCAGCCTGACGCGCTGCCCGTCGGCGATGCCGGCGGGGATGTCGATGTCGAGCGAGCGACGCGTCGCCTTGCGGCCCTGGCCGCGGCACTCCTTGCAGGGCGTGGTCGCAACCTTGCCGTCGCCGCCGCACTGGTCGCAGACCTGCGCCCTGACCATCTGGCCGAACGCGGTCTGCGACACCGCGCGCAGCTGGCCGGCGCCGTCGCAGCGTGGACAGGTCTCGATCGGCGTCCCGGGCTCGGCGCGGTTGCCGTGACAGTGGCCGCAGGTCTCGACGGCATCGAAGGCAGCGGTGACAGTCGCCCCCTGAGCCGCCTGCTCGAGCGTGATCTCGACCTCGACGCCGACGTCACCGCCCTGGACCGGACCCGGTCCGCCGCCACGACCGGCGCCGAACGGATCGCCGCCGAAGAAGGCGTCGAAGATGTCGGAGAAGGAGCCGAAGCCGTGCGCGTGCGGAGCCTTGCCGCGCGAGTCGAGGCCCTCCCAGCCGTAGCGGTCGTAGATCTGGCGCCGCTCGCCGTCGCTGAGCACCTCGTAGCACTCGGCCGCCTCCTTGAAGCGCTCCTCGGCGTCGGGCTCGGAGTTGACGTCGGGGTGCAGCTCGCGTGCGACCACGCGGAAGCGCTTCTTGATCTGGCGCTCGTCGGCGCCGCGCTCGACTCCGAGCACCTCGTACGCGTCGCGTCTGGCCATTACTCGTCGTAGACCTCGGCAACGAAGCGCGACAGCTCGGCAGCCGCCTGGCGGACCGCGATGATCGCCCCCGGATAGTCCATCCGCACTGGTCCGAGCACGCTAACCGCGCCCAGGTTGCGACGCGCGACGCCGTAGTTGGCGGCGACCATGCTCAGCGAGCGCAGCTCCGGCGCCGGATTCTCCTGGCCGATCCGCAGGTAGACGTTCGGCTCCGACAGCGATGCGCGCATCAGCGAAAGCAGCGCTTGACGGCGCTGCAACACGTCCATCAGGTCCGACAGCTGCGGCAGCTCCTGGAAACGCTGCTCGGAGATCAGCCGCGCCGCGCCGTCGTAGAAGAGGGTGTGCTCGGCGCTGTCCTCGAGCTCGGTGAAGGCCGGTGCGAGCTGGGCCAGGAAATCGCGCTCGCGGTCGCTCAGCTCGGGGTCGGCGAGCTTGCCCGCGAGCAGACGCGAACCGACGTCGAGCCCGCCGAACGCCTCGTTGAGATAGGCACTGGCCCAGTCGATCAGGCCGCCGTCGAGCGGCCCGTCGAACGGGATCACGCGCTTCGTCACGCCACCGGTCGAGGTGATCACGACGACCATCGCGACGCTCGGCTGGAGCGCGAGCACCTCGACGCGATGGATCGTGGCGGTCTCGATCGGCGGCGCCGTCACCAACGCGAGCAGGTCGGTGACCTGCGAGAGCTGCTCGGTGGTCGCGCGCATCGCCTCGTCGAGCTCGCGGCGCATGTCGGACAGCTCGACCGACTTGCGCGGCGCCGGCTGCACTCCCTGCTCGAGCAGCTCGTCGACGTAGTGGCGGTAGCCGCTGTTGGTCGGCACCCGTCCAGCCGAGGTGTGTGGATGCTCCAGCAGCCCGAGATCCTCGAGCCGGGCGAGCTCGGAGCGAACCGTCGACGGTCCCCATGGGACGTCGGCCTGATCGGCGAGCCACTTCGACCCGACGGGCGTACTCAGGTCTGCGTAACCCTCGACGACCTTGCGGAGGAGAAACTGCTGGCGA
>CBFGZN010000123.1:0-7922 GCA_965653255.1 uncultured Solirubrobacterales bacterium
CCGGTCGAGTGCTGGAAGCGCGGTCCGTAGCCGAACGTCGTCGTCGCGGTGGTCGCGTCGCGGATCGCCGTCCGCAGCTCGTCGATCGCGGCGTCGAACTCCGGCAGCGGCTGGACGTAGCCGAGGATCGCCACGTAGTGCGGCGGGGCCGCCTTGCGCAGCAGCGCGCGCAGCGCGTCGTCGTCGGCCTCCTCGACGACCGGCGGCTCGGCGGCGGCGAGCACCTTGTCGGTGTTGTCCTTCGCCTCCTGGACGTTCGGCTGGTCGAACGGATTGATCCCGAGCGCCCAGCCGGCGACGGCGACCGCGAACTCTGCGAAGAAGAACACCCGCCCCAGGCCCTCGGCGCCGTCGGTCGCGACCGTGATCACCGGCTGGTCGGCCTCGCGCAGAGCCTGGACGCCGGCGTCGAGCTCGGCGTCGGGCTCGTCGGCGTCGCGCAGGTAGACGAAGAGGCGATCGCTGCCATAGCTCTCCGGCTTGCCGAGCGGCTCGCCGGCGACCGGCAGGATCCCTCGCCCCTGCTTGCCGGTCGACTCGGCGACGAGCTGCTCGACCCAGAGGCCGAAGCTCGCGATCCGCGGCGACACGACGAACGTCAGCTTGTCGTGACCCCGCAGCGCCGCCTCCCCGATCGCCGCTCCAAGCCAGAGACCGGAGTTGTGCGCTGTCCCGTCGAAGTTCTGACAGGCCGCCTCGGCCTCCTTGGCCGAGCCGAGCAGCGCCTCGACGTCGACTCCCATCAGCGCCGCCGGCACCATCCCGAAGTGCGACAGCACCGAGTAGCGGCCACCGATGTTCGGGTTGTTCTCGAACACGCGCCGGAAGCCGCGCTCCTGCGCCTTGGCGACCAGCGGGCTGCCCGGATCGGTCACCGCCGCGAACTGACCGCCGTTGCCGCCGGTCCGCTCGTAGAAGTACTTCATGTGCGAGAGCGTCTCGATCGTCCCGCCCGACTTCGAGGAGACGACGAAGAACGTCTTCGCCAGGTCGAGCGAGCGCTCGAGCGCGAGGATCGCGTCAGCGGCGGTGGTGTCGACGACGTGCAGCCGCAGGCCGCCCTCGAGCTCACCGAAGCTGCGCCGGATGACCTCCGGACCGAGGCTCGACCCGCCCATCCCGAGCAGAACCGCATCGGTGAAGCCGTCGGCCTTGACGCCGTCGACGAACTCGCGCAGATCGCCGACCTGCTCCAGCATCTCGTCCGAGACCGTCAGCCAACCGAGCCTGTTGCCGATCTCCGGCACGCCGGGGCCGCCCCAGAGCGACTCGTCCTTCGCCCACAGGCGGCGGGCCACGTCCTCCTGCTCGGCAAGCTTCGCGCGCTCGGCGATCGGACCCTCGAGGTCCTCCGGCAGCGACGATTCGATCGTCTGAGGCCGCCCGGTCAAGACCGCCTCGCGGATCGACTCGACGCCGGAGATCAGCTTGTCGAACGGCTCGACGAACTTCTCGATCCCCTCGCGCAGCAGCGTGTCGGTGACGTCGGTCATGTCGATGCCTGCCTCGGCAAGCGCGTCGAGCACCGGTGTCGGGTCGCGCTCGGCCGACCCGGGATCGATCTCCGACCGCTCGGCAACCGCGAGCAGCGTGTCCATCGGCATCGTGTTGACGGTCGTCGGGGCGACCAGGCCGTCGACGTACTTGGTGTCGGGGTAGGCCGGGTCCTTGACGCCGGTCGAGGCCCACAGCGGCCGCTGCAGCGGCGCTCCGGCCTCGCGCAGCGCCGCGTAGCGCTCGCCGTGGAAGATCCGCTTGAAGCTCTGGTAGGCCGCCTGGGCGTTGGCGATCGCCGCTTGTCCGCGCAGGTCTTCGCGCCCGAGCTTCGCCAGCCGCTTGTCGACCTCGCTGTCGACGCGTGAGACGAAGAAGCTCGCGACCGAGTGGATGTCGAGCGACTGCCCGGCCTCCAGGCGCCGCTCCATGCCACGGACATAGGCCTCAGCGATCGCCTCATAGGACTCGACCTTGAACAGCAGCGTCACGTTGACGTTGATGCCGTCGGCGATCGCGTCCTCGATCGCCGAGACGCCCTCCTCGGTGCCGGGGATCTTGATCATCACGTTCGGCCGGTCGACGCGCGCCCACAGCTCGCGCGCCTGCTCGAGCGTCTTGGCGGTGTCGTGGGCGAGCGACGGCTCGACCTCGAGCGAGACGAAGCCATCCGCCCCACCGGCCTGCTCCCAGACCGGCCGCATGATGTCGCAGGCGTCCTGGACGTCGCGGATCGCGATCTCGAGGTAGATCTCGGTCGCGTCCTTGCCCTCCCCCGCCAGCCGCCCGATGAACTCGTCGTACTCGTCGGAGCCGAGGATCGCCTTCTCGAAGATCGCCGGGTTCGAGGTCTCACCGCGCAGCGACAGCTCGTCGCGCAGCCGCGCCAGCTCGCCGGACTCGATCAGCGAACGCCGGATCTGATCGAGCCAGACGCTGACCCCGGCCGCGGTCAGCTTCGCGAGCCGCTCGTTCTGTGAAGTCGTGGCGCTCATCTCGATCTCCTCTTATCTAAGTCTGTGCGCGGCTCAGCCGGCGTCGACTCGCTCGACGACCCGCCGGCCGGTCTCGGCGACGTGCTCGGCTGTGAATCCGAAGTTCTTGAACAGGTTCTTTGCCGGTGCTGAGGCTCCGAAACCAGTCATCCCGACAGCCTCCCCGGCATCGCCGATCCAGCGCTCCCAGCCGAACGTCGAGGCCGCCTCGACCGAGACACGGGCCGGGCAGGACGGCGGCAGCACGTTGTCGCGGTAGGCCTGGTCCTGCTCGCCGAAGCGGTCGACGCAGGGCATGCTGACCACGCGCGTCGGAATGCCGCCGGCCTCGAGCTGCTCGGCCGCGGCAAGGCAGAGCGACACCTCGGAGCCGGTGCCGATCAGGATCAGTCGCGGCTCGCCGCCGTCCGACGCCTCACGCAGCACGTAGGCGCCGCGCTCGATCGCGTCGTCGGGAATCGACTCCGGATTGATGATCGGCAGCCCCTGACGGGTCAGCACGAGCGCGGTCGGGCCCTCCTCCTGGCGCAACGCGAAGCGCCACGCCAGCGCCGTCTCGTTGGCGTCGGCGGGGCGGACCGCGTAGACGAACGGCGTCGCGCGCAGGTGGGCGAGCTGCTCGATCGGCTGGTGCGTCGGGCCGTCCTCGCCGAGGCCGATCGAGTCGTGGGTGTAGACCGCGATCGCGGGCAGGCGCATCAAGGCCGCGAGCCGCAGCGACGCCTTCTGGTAGTCGAGGAAGTTGAAGAAGGTCGAGCCGAAGGCGCGCACCATGTGCAGGTTGAGCCCGTTGACGATGCCGGCCATCGCGTGCTCACGGACGCCATAGTGGACGTTGCGGCCGCTGTAGTCGCCCGGCGCGACGGAGCCGCCATCCTCGATCTCGGTCAGCGTCGAGGGCTCGAGGTCGGCGGAGCCGCTGACCAGCTGCGGGACCTGCGCGGCCGCCCACTGGATCACCTGCGACGACGCCTTGCGCGTGGCGATCGCGTCGTCGTTCGGGTCGAAGCGCGGCACGTCGGCGTCCCAGCCGTCGGGCAGCTTGCCGGCGATCACCACGTCGAGCTCCGCCGCGAGCTCGGGATGCGCGGCACGATAGGCGTCCATCCGCCCGCTCCACTCCGCCTCGGCCTCGCGGCCACGCTCGACGGCGCCGAGGAAGTGCTCGCCCGCGGCCTCCGGCACGAGGAACTGGGCGTCCGGGTCCCAGCCGTAGAACTCCTTGGTCAGCCGCACCTCATCCTCGCCGAGCGGCGAGCCGTGCGCCGAGTGGGTGTCCTGCTTGTTTGGCGAGCCGTAGCCGATGTGGGTGTGCAAAACGATCAGCGACGGCTTGTCGTCGACCGCCTTCGCCTCGGCGATCGCGGCCTGGAGCGCCTCCAGCGTCAGGTCCTCGACCTCCACCGTGTGCCAACCGTAGGACTCGTAACGCAGGTGGACGTTCTCGCTGAACGACATCGCGGTCGAGCCGGCGAGCTGGATGTGGTTGTTGTCGTAGAAGACGATCAGCTTGCCGAGCTCGAGATGACCGGCGAACGAGCTCGCCTCGGCGGAGATCCCCTCCTGGACGTCGCCGTCGCTGGCGATCGCGAAGGTGTGGTGGTCGATCACCTCGTGACCGGGACGGTTGTAGCGGGCCGCAAGCATCCGCTCGGCGAGCGCGAAGCCGACGGCGTTCGAGACGCCCTGGCCGAGCGGGCCGGTCGTGACCTCGACGCCAGGCGTGCCGTCTGCCTCATGCTCCGGATGACCGGCGGTCGGACTGCCGAGCTGCCGGAAGCTCTTCAGGTCGTCGAGCGAGATCCCGTAGCCGGTCAGGTGGAGGATCGAGTAGAGCAGCGCGGAGGCGTGCCCGGCGGAGAGGACGAAGCGGTCGCGGTCGAACCAGCCTGGGTTCGCCGGGGAGTGCTTCAGCGTCTCGGTGTAGAGCTGGTAGGCGACGGGAGCCAGGGCCATCGGCGCCCCGGGGTGACCGGAGTTGGCCTTCTGGACCGTGTCGATCGACAGCGTCCTGATCGTGTCGATGCAGAGCTTGTCGAGAGCCTCTCGGTCGGTCGTGGTCGCGGTCATCCAACTCCCCTGTCGCTCGCTCGTTGCACGTTCACCTCGCAGTATGTCCGCTGCGCTGCAGCTCGTGGGTGGCGAGTACCGCGGCGCCGATCACGCCGGCGTCCGCGCCCCCGCGCGCGAGCCCCACGGTCGTCCGCTCCCAAAGCGCCGGCAGCGCCCAGCGGGCCGCCTCGGCGACGGCCGCATCGAGGAACAGCTCGGCGGCGGTCGAAAGGCCGCCACCGATCACGACCCGCTTCGGCTCGAAGATGTTCACGACGGTCGCGATGCCCGTCCCCAGCCAGCGGCCGTAGCCCGCCATCAGCTCCAGCGCACGCGCGTCGCCTGCGCGCGCGGCAGCGACCGCGTCGCGGCCCGACACCCGGCCGCGCTCGGCTAGGCATCGCCCGAGCTCGCTGTCGGCGTGCTGCTCGGCGCAGCGCGTCGCCTCGCGCTCGAGCCCACGGCCGCTGCAGTGCCACTCCAGCGACCCTGGCCGCGGAAACGCGCCCGGCTCAGCGGGTGTCGCCTCGCAGCCGTCGACGACGATGTGACCGAGCTCTGCCCCGAGACCGGTCGCGCCGCGGAAGATCCGACCGTCGATCACGATCCCGCCGCCGACGCCGGTGCCAAGCGTCAGCATCACCAGCTCGCGCGCCGGCGGATCCGGCACGAGCTGCGCCTCGGCGAGCGCCGCGCAGTTGGCGTCGTTGTCGACGAAGACCGGCACTCCGAGTCGCTTGCCCAGCTCATCGCGGACCGGAACACCGGTCAACGGCACGTTCACACTGTCGAGCGCGGTGCCGCTCGCGGCGTCGATCTGCGACGGGATGCCAGCGCCTAGCGCATGCAGCTCAACGCCGGCCTGGGCCGCCGCGGCCCGTGCGGTCGCGGCGATCTCGTCGAGCAGCGCCTCGGTGCTGGCGATCTCGGTCGGCCGCTCAACCCGCTCGACGACCTCGCCCCCGTCGACCACCGCCGCGGCGACCTTGGTGCCACCGACGTCGACCCCGACCACCACCGGCCGGGACGCGGCGCCGGAATCAGCCATCGAGCGATCCGCGGCGGCCAGGTAGCGCCAACAGCGCGGCACCGATCGCCCCGCCGAGGTCGCCGAGCGCCGCGAGCCGCACCGCTGGCGGGTTGTCGTCGCTGAACAGGTGCGGCAACATCGCCGCCTCGATGTGCTCGCGGTAGGGCTCGCCGAGCCGCACGCCCAGCCCACCGCCAATGATCACCGCCTCGACGTCGAGCAGGTTGACGGCCGAAGCCACGCCGGCTCCGAGCGCCTCGACGGCATCGGTGACGATCTCACGCGCCAGCGCATCGTCGCGATCGAGCGCACGCGACCAGATCCCGCTCGTCAAACGGTCACGGCCGTGCTTCTCCATCAGGTGGAAGAGCTTGGTGTCATGGCCCTCGTCGACGAGCTTGCGCGCCCGCGCCTCCATCGACGCCCGCCCCGCGTAGGCCTCCATGCAGCCGCGCCGACCGCAACCACAGTGGCGGCCGCCGATCCGCACGACGACGTGGCCGAGCTCGCCGCCCGCGCCCCGGCCCTCCCACAGCTTGTCGTCGAGCACGATCCCGCCGCCGACGCCGGTGCCCCAGAAGACGCCCAGCATCGAGCTGAACTCCTTGCCGGCGCCCAGCTCCGCCTCCGCGTCCGTCGCGACGTTGACGTCGTTGCCGAGCTCGACTGGCGCACCGACGAGCTCGCCGAGCTCCGGGCCAAGCGCATAGGAGCCCTCCCAGTCCGGCAGGTTGCGCGCCTGGGTGACCGTTCCCTGCGCGACGTCGATCTCACCAGGCGAGCCAACACCGACGCCGATCAGATCGGACGTCTCGATCCCAGCTGCCGTCGCGGCGCCGGCGAGCGTCTCCGCCATCGCCGCCGCCACGTCCGCCGGGCCGCCGTCCGTCGGCGTCGGGCCACGCTGCTCACCGAGCACCTCATGCCGCTCGTCCACGATGACCGCCTGGATCTTGGTTCCACCGAGGTCGATGCCGCCGCGCGCGTCCATCCGCCGAGATCATGCCGTCTGCTGCCGCGGGAAGGCCGTCCGCCCGGCCCGCGCACCCCTCGATCTGGTAGAAACGGCCGCCTCATGGACCGCCGACTCGCCAACCGCAACCTCCGCACGGCCCTGATCGCCGGCGCGATCTCGCTGATCGTCTTCGCCGCCTCCTGGGCCGTCGGGCTCGTCTACTAGCGATGGCCGAGCAGATCCAAGAGACCGGCAAGGTCCCGCCACCGGGCGAGGCGATCCACCTTCCCGGGCCGTCCTACCTCCCGGCGATCGTCGCCCTGGGACTGACGCTCGCGATCGTCGGTGTAGTCATCAACTGGTTCGTCTGTGGCGCCGGCGTGCTGATCACGCTCTACGCCATCCTGCGCTGGGTCGGCGACACCCGCCGCGATATCTCAGAGCTCCCGCTCGAGCACGACGCCCACTAACTGGCGGGCATCTCCGAGGTAGCGCCCTCCGTGACCCAGCAGCGGACGATGTCGCGCATCGAGACGATGCCGGCGAGCTCGCCGCCGTCGACTACGACGAGGTGACGGAAGCCACCGCGGACCATCTCCTCGGCGGCCCGCTCGAGCGACCAGTCGGGCGCCGCGAAGGTCAGGCCGGACGAGAGGTGATCGCCGACGCGCTCGCTGTCGGGGTCCTGGCCGCGGCCGAGCGAGTCGAGCAGATCACGCTCGGTGAAGATGCCGGGGCCGGGCTGATCCGGATCGGCAACAATCGCCGCGCCGACCTCGCGCTCGGACATCGCCCGCGCGGCCTCACGCAACGTGTGGTGGGGACCAACCGTGAGAACCACGCTGCTCATGCCATCCCGAACTTCCACGCGACGCTCCTCCTGTTGCTCGTGACGATCGTCTCGATCTTACCCCCGACCCCCCGTCCGACCAAACCCTTGACCCACCACCTGGCCAAACGTCGCCTTGGTGGCATAGACTCGCGCGCCGTGAAGAGCTTCGGGGGAAGCGATGCGTAATCGGCGACCAGCGATATGGGTCGGCGTGCTCAGCATCGCCGCTACGGCAATCGGCATCGCGATCGTGCTCGCGATCGACTGGTTCCCGACGCAGGCTTCGACCGCCGCGGGCGACATCGACACCCTCTACGACGTACTGCTGATCGTCTCGGTGCCGGTCTTCGTGCTCGTGATGGCGGTAGTGCTCTACTCCGTCTACGCCTTCCGGGTCAAGCCCGGCGACATGCGCGACGGCACGCCGATCCACGGCAACACGCGGCTCGAGGTCATCTGGGTGACGATCCCGCTGATCATCGTCAGCGTGCTCGCCGGCTACGGCTGGATCGTCCTCGACGACATCGAGGCCCGCCTCACCTGGCGCCCCAGCCGCGACCTCCC
>CBFGZN010000124.1:0-7903 GCA_965653255.1 uncultured Solirubrobacterales bacterium
GCCGGATCATTCAGCGCCATGCCGACGCCGTGCGGCCCGTTCTCGAACAAGTGCATCTCGACCGGCACGCGCGCCTTGCGCAGCGCGTTCTCGAGCACCATGGCGCCCGGCTCGCCCTCGGTCAGCTCCTCGACGTCCGGCACGACGACTTCGAAGTCGACGCCGACCTGTTCGAGGATCGCCCGCCGCTGCGGTGAGCGCGACGCGAGGGTGAGCCGCACGCTGTGCTTACAGCTCGGGGAAGAAGATCCCGATCTCGCGCGTGGCCGACTCGGGCGAGTCGGAACCATGGACGAGGTTCGTCTGGACCTCGAGGCCGAAGTCGCCGCGGATCGATCCCGGCGCCGCGTCGATCGGGTTAGTCGCGCCAATCAGCTGACGCGCCGCCTTGACCGCCTCGTGGCCCTCGAGCACCAGCGCGACCAGCGGGCCGCCGGTGATGAAGTCGACCAGCTCACCGAAGAACGGACGCTCACTGTGCTCGGCGTAGTGCCGCTCAGCGGTCTCGCGCGGGACGGTCATCTGCTTCAGCGCCGCGATCTTCAGGCCCTTGCGCTCGAACCGGGCGATCACCTCGCCGGTCAGATTGCGCTCGAAGGCGTCCGGCTTGACCAGGATCAGGGTCCTGTCCACTTGCTTGCTCCTTAGTTAGAGGTTGGTTCTCGGACTACTGCCGCGCCGGCGGATTGCTGGGCCGCTCGGCCCGGGTGCGCGGCTCCTGCCGCTCCGCCTTGCTCTCAGCCGGCTCCGACGCGCCGCGCGCCTCGGCGGCAGGCGTCGCCTGACGCTCGCGCCGCTGCTCGGCCGGTTGGCGGCCGCCGGCGCTCGTAGCCGGCCGCTGGCCGGCTGGACGCTTCTGCGACTTTGGCGGCGCCGGCTCACCTGACGCGGTGCGGGCGCGGCCTCCACCCCCACTCCCGCGACGGCGCTGCTGCGGCTTGGCGCGCTCCGGGACCTCGGCCTCGCAGTAGGGGCAGATCTTCCAGCGCGGGTCGAGCGGCTTGGCGCAGGTCCCGCACGGCTCCTTGAGCCGGCGCAGGCAGCTCGGGCAGCGCAGGAAGGAGCGCTCGACCGGGTACTCGCAGTACGGGCAGGCGTGCTCGTGGGCGGCGGCGAGACGCGCCTCGGCGGCGGCGATCTCGAGCTCGCGCTCGTGGACGTCCTCGAGGTACTCCGGCGGGCGAACGACCATGTAGACGATCGTCCCGACGAACGGGAAGAAGGCGGCAACCGTCGCGCAGCCGACCAGCATCGGGTCGGCGATCCGGCGCTTGGCGTCGGCGTGAGTCCAGAAGATCAGCGCCAGCCAGAGGACCACCAGGAAGAGCAGCAGCAGGTTGACCGCGAGGTTCAACCCGTCGTTCGTTATGCCGAAGATCGCGGAGAGAGCCATAGGTGCGGGCAGCCTAGAGGAACATCCGGCCGATTCCGTAGCCGATGCCGAAGAAGACGAGGATGACGGTGGCCACGACGATCGCGACGAGGGCGATCATGGCGATGAAGCTGGGGCCCTCTCCTTGGTCCATGGCAGTGATTGTCCCATGGAGTGAGGGTCGGGCGTGGTTGGTACGCGGGGGAAGACGGATGCCCGTTCCGCTTGGGAATCGCTGCTCGGGCATCCGTCTTCCCCCGCTTGGTGGGGCCGCGCGGCTCTCGGGCTAGAGCGCGGATGCGGCTGTGTCGCCCTCGTCGCGAACGAGATCTGCGATGAGGTAGATCGAGCCGGTGGCGAGGACGGCGCCGGCTGCGCCGGCGAGGTCGCGGGCTCGGGCGATGGCTGTCTGCGGGTCTGGAACGACCTCGGAGTCAGGGCCATCGAGCTGCTGCGCGAGCGATTCGAGCGTGGCGGGTGACAGCGCACGGGGATTGGCGCAGCGGGTGAAGACGAGATGATCGGCGAGGGGAAGCAGCGGCTTGAGCATGTCAGCGGCTGCCTTGTCCTCGAGGACGCTGACGACCAGTACGAGCGGCCGACGACCGGCGATGACCTCGGGAAGCGCGGCGGCCAGCGCGGCGGCACCAGCCGGGTTGTGAGCGCCGTCGTAGAGCGTCAGCGGTCGCTCGGAGACGACCTCGAGGCGGCCCGGGACGCGGGTCTCGGCGGCCGCGGCCTCGACCGCGTTACGCTCCAACGGGTGCTCTAGGAACGCCTCTGCAGCCGCACACGCCAGCGCGAAATTGCGCCGCTGGAAGGCACCACGTGCGGCCATGTCGAAGGACGGAACGGCCGGAGCCACCATCAATCGCGCGTGACGGTCGCCCGCCACCTTCTCCGCCACCACACGGGCATCTGGATGCAAGTCCTCCGGGATCACCAGCGTCGCGTGGTCGCGGACGATGGCGAGCTTCTCGGTCGCGATGTCGGCGATCGTTGGGCCGAGCCAGCGGGTGTGCTCGAGGCCGACGCCCGTGAGGACCTGAACCTTCGAGGGAATGACGTTGGTGGCGTCGTAGCGGCCGCCGAGGCCGGCCTCGATGACGGCTGCGTCGACCCCGCTGTCCGCCAGCTCGTGGAAGGCGGCGGCTGTGATCGCCTCGAACTGGGTGACGCGATCGTCGCCTTCGGGAGCGGCGCGCTCGACCAGCGCGGCGACCTCGGCGGCACGTTCGACCGCGGTCGCGAAGCGGTCGGCGGAGATCGGCGCCTCACCGACCTCGATCCGCTCGCGGAAGCGTGTCAGGTGCGGTGAGGTGTAGCTACCGGTGCTGAGGCCGTGACGTTCGAGCAGCGCGGCGGTGAAACGGACCGTCGAGGACTTGCCGTTGCTGCCGACCACGTGCACCTGCGCGAAGCGGCGTTGCGGCATCCCGAGCGCAGTGGTGAGTCGGTGCATCCGCTCGAGACCGAAGCGCATGCCGAACAGCTCGAGGCCGAGCAGGTACTCCTCGGCGTCGCGCTCTGTCCAGCGAGCCATGACTCAGCCGAGACGCGCTAGCTCGTCGCGGTAGCCAGCGAGCTTGTCGCGCTCGCCTTGGACGACGTCCGCCGGGGCGCGGTCGACGAAGCGGTCGTTGGCGAGCTTCGCCTCGAGACGCCCGATCTCCAGCTCGAGCTTGTCGCGGCGCTCAGCGATGCGCGCGGCGACCGCGCCGGGATCGAAGTCGTCGGACACAAGCAGCTGGACGGCTCCGCCCGGAACGGGGACCTCGGCGGCCGCCTCACCGTCGCCGTCGCTGAGCTCTAGCCGCGCCAAGCGCGCGACCTGGAGGACGGTGCCGTCGTAGCCCTCCGCCGCGAAGCGGGCGGGCAGCACCGCCGACGGCTTGACGCCGGCCTCGTCGCGGTAGCGGCGCAACTCGGTGACAGCGGCGACGCAGCGGCCTACCAGCTCCTCGGCCTCGGCGTCGATCCGTGTGGCGTCGCTCTCTGGCCACTCGGCGACCGCGAGCAACCCACGCTCGGCGCCGTCGGCCGACGGCAGGAACGACCAGATCTCCTCCGTCACGTGCGGCATCAACGGATGCAGCAGCCGCAGCGTGCGGTCGAGGCAGAACAGCAGCGTCGCCGAGACGGCGGTGCGATCCGCCTGCTCGTCGTAGAGGCGTGGCTTGGCCAGCTCGAGATACCAGTCACAGAGCTCCGACCAGAAGAAGTCGTAGAGCTCGAAGGCCGCCGCCGACAGCTCGAAGGCGTCGAGCGACTTGGTGGTCCGTTCGGTGATCCGCTCGAGCCGCGAGAGGATCCAGCGATCCTCTGGTGTCGCAGCCTCGTCCGGCGACGGCGCAACTCCCTCCTGGACACCGAGCAGGATCAGCCGTGAGGCGTTCCAGAGCTTGTTTGCGAGATCGCGGCCCTGCTTGACGCGCTCCTCGTTGAAGCGCACGTCCTGCGACGAGGAAGACGCGAGCAGGCCGAAGCGCAGGGCATCTGCGCCGTAGGCCGGGAACTCGCCGCCCTCCTTGTAGACGGGCGGTCGCGGACCGCCGTCGATCAACTCGAGCGGGTCGATCCCGGTGCCGAGCGACTTCGACATCCGGCGGCCGTCGGGCGCCTGGATCACCGAGTGGATCGGGACGTCGCGGAACGGCAGCTCGCCGGTGAACTCGACGCCGAACATCACCATCCGCGCGACCCAGAGGAAGATGATGTCGCGTGCGGTCGAGAGGACGTCGGTCGGGTAGAAGGCGCGCAGCTCCGGTGTCTCGTGCGGCCAGCCAAGCGTCGCGAACGGCCACAGCGCGGACGAGAACCAGGTGTCGAGCACGTCGGGATCGCGCGTCCAGCCGTCGCCCTCCGGCGCCGCGACGCCGACATAGGTCTCCCCCTCGCGGTACCAGACCGGCAGCTGGTGGCCCCACCAGAGCTGGCGCGAGACGCACCACGGCCGGATGTTCTCGAGCCAGTTGAGGTAGACGCCGGTCCAGGGGCTCTCGGGGTGGAAGCGCAGCTCACCGTCCTTGACCGCGGCGATCGCTGGGCCGGCGAGCTTCTCCATGTCGCAGAACCACTGCAGCGAGATCAGCGGCTCTATCCGCATCCCCGAGCGGTGGGAATGCGGCACGTCGTGGACGTACGGCTGCGTGCCAGAGAGCAGCCCCTCGTCGCGCAGCGCCTTGATGACGGCGCGCTGGGCGTCGTCGGCGGTCAGCCCCGCGAAGCGCTCCCCGGCGGCGTCGGTCATGCGACCGTCCTCGCCGATCACCGAGATCTCCTCGAGCCCGTGCTTGCGACCGATCTCGAAGTCGTTCGGGTCGTGCCCCGGCGTGATCTTCAGCGCGCCGGTGCCGAAGTCGGTCTTGACGTACTCGTCGCCGATGATCCGCAGACGGCGCCCGACCAGCGGCAGGATCGCGTCCTCGCCGATCAGGCGCGTGTAGCGCTCGTCGTTCGGATTGACCGCGATCGCCGTGTCGGCGAGCATCGTCTCGGGGCGCACGGTGGCGACCGTCACCGAGCCCGATCCAGACGCCAGCGGGTAGTCGATCATGTAGAGCGTGTCCTGCATCTCACGCTGCTCGACCTCGAGATCCGAGATCGCCGAGCGGGTGCCCGGATCCCAGTTGACCATGTAGTTGTCGCGGTAGATCAGGCCCTTCTCGTAGAGCGCGACGAAGACCTTCGCGACCGCCTCCGCGTAGCCCGCGTCCATCGTGAAGCGCTCGTCGCCGTAGTCGAGCGAGGCGCCGAGCCGCTTGAACTGCTCGACGATCTGCGTGCCGTGGTCCTTGCGCCACTCCCAGACGCGCTCGACGAACGCGTCACGCCCAACGTCCTCCTTGGTCTTGCCCTCCTCCGCGAGCGCCTGCTCGACCTTGACCTGCGTCGCGATGCCGGCGTGGTCGGTGCCGAAGATCCACTTTGTCCGCTTGCCGTGCATCCGCGCCAGGCGGATCAGCGCGTCCTGGATCGAGCCGTTCAGCGCGTGGCCCATGTGCAGCACGCCAGTGACGTTCGGCGGCGGCACGGCGATCGAGAAGTTCTCGGCGGCTGCCCCATCGGCGTCGGGATGGAAGACGCCGGCGCTCTCCCAGCGCTCGAAGACGCGTGGCTCGACGTCACCCGGCTGGTAGCGGGTCCGCTCCTCGAGGTCCTTCAGTCGATCGGTCGGCACAGCCCAGCAGTCTGCCAGGAGCCCGGTGAGACCTGCTTCATCCGTTCGCCTGCCTAGGCTTCCGCCATGCCCTCCAAACCGATCCATCGCGCAATCGCGATCCTCGCTGCCCTGGCGCTCGCGACGGGCGCCGTCGCTTGCGGCTCCGACGACGACAACGGCGGCTCCAACGGCTCCGACGCCAGCGCGCAAGAGCCGCTGAGCAAGGACGCCTACCTGAAGCAGGTGAACGCGGCGCAGACGCAGTTCGCCAACGACGCCGCCAAGCTCAACCTCGCCAACCCATCGTCGGCGAAGGACTTCGGCAACTCGCTCGGCAGCCTTAACGATCTGATCGACACGCTGCGCAAACGGCTCGACGACATCGTGCCGCCCGAGGAGGTCACGGCCGAGCAGGACGCGCTGGTCAAGCAACTGACCACCTACGGCACCGTGATCAAACAGCAGAAGGGCGCGCTGACGTCAGGCGACGCGCAGAAGGCCGCGGCGGCCGCTCAGAAGGTCGGCAAGGCGTCGACCACCTTCTCGCAGGAGTTCGACGCGACGATCAAGCAAATCAACGACAACCTCGGGCTGGAGACCAGCACCACGCCGAGCCAGTAGCGGCGGGCTCAGGCGGACTCGGCGGCGGGCTGCTCCGGCTCGTCGTCGGCCGCCGCCTCCGTGACGAGCGTCGGGGCGAGCCCCTTCTCGATCGTCTCCTTGGTCACCACGCACTTCTTGACGTCGCGCCGCGACGGCAGCTCGAACTGGACGTCGAGCAGCGTCTCCTCGAGGATCGAACGCAAGCCGCGCGCACCGGTCTCGCGGTCGAGCGCCTTGTTTGCAATCGAGGCGAGCGAGTCGTCGGCGAAGACGAGCTCGATGCCGTCGAACTCGAAGAAGCGCTTGAACTGCTTGACGAGCGCGTGACGCGGCTCGGTCAGGATCGTGATCAGGTCGTCGCGGCTGAGCTGGTGGATCGCCGTCACCACCGGCAGCCGGCCGATGAACTCGGGGATCAGCCCGTACTCGACGAGATCCTCGGGCAGCACCTGCTCGAAGGCGTCGCCGGCGTCGCGCTCGTGCTTCGAGCTAACCTCGGCGCCGAAGCCGACCCCCTTCTGACCGACGCGCCGCTCGATCACCTTGTCGAGGTCGGCGAACGCGCCGCCGCAGATGAAGAGGATGTTGGTCGTGTCGATCGTCAGGAACTCTTGGTGCGGATGCTTGCGCCCGCCCTGTGGCGGCACCGACGCCACGGTTCCCTCGAGGATCTTCAGCAGCGCCTGCTGGACGCCCTCGCCCGACACGTCACGGGTGATCGACGGATTGTCCGCCTTGCGGGCGATCTTGTCGACCTCGTCGATGTAGATGATCCCCGTCTCGGCCTTCTTGACGTCGAAGTCGGCCGCCTGGATCAGCTTCAGCAGGATGTTCTCGACGTCCTCGCCGACATAGCCGGCCTCGGTCAGGGCGGTCGCGTCGGCGATCGCGAACGGGACGTTGAGAATCCGCGCCAGCGTCTGGGCGAGCAGCGTCTTGCCACAGCCGGTCGGCCCGAGCAGCAGGATGTTCGACTTCTCGAGCTCGAGCTCCTGATCGCCCTCGGCCTGCATCATCTGGACGCGCTTGTAGTGGTTGTAGACCGCCACGCTCAGCGCGCGCTTGGCCGGCTCCTGGCCGACGACGTACTCCTGCAGGACCGAGTTGATCTCGATCGGCTTCGGCAGGTTCTCGAGGTCGAAGGTCGTGCCTCCGGTCAGCTCCTCGTCGATGATCTCGTTACAGAGATCGATGCACTCGTCGCAGATGTAGACGCCGGGACCGGCGATCAGCTTCTTGACCTGGCGCTGCGACTTCCCGCAGAAGCTGCAGAGAAGCTGCTCGTTGGAGTCTGTCGGCCGTGCCATCTCGCTCCTCCCTCAGCCAAGGGCGAGCCCGATCACTTGACGGGCTCGACCACCTTGTCTATGAGGTTGTACTCCTTTGCCTCCTCGGCGGTCATGAAGTAGTCGCGCTCGGTGTCGCGTGAGACCTTCTCGAGCGGCTGCCCGGTGTGATCGGCGAGGATCTCGTCGAGCCGCTTGCGCGTGTCGATGATCTCCTTGGCGTGGATCTCGATGTCCGACGCCTGGCCCTGGAAGCTCGACGAGACCTGGTGGATCAGGATCTTCGAGTTCGGCAGGCTCATCCGCTTGCCCGCGGCGCCGCCGGACAGCAGCAGCGCGCCCATCGACATCGCGATACCGACGCAGATCGTCTGCACGTCGGGCTTGATGTACTGCATCGTGTCGTAGATCGCGAGACCCGCGTAGACGGAGCCACCCGGCGAGTTGATGTACAGCGAGATGTCCTTGTCGGGGTCCTCA
>CBFGZN010000125.1:0-7898 GCA_965653255.1 uncultured Solirubrobacterales bacterium
ATCGGGATCGGGCAGCCCCAGTAGCGCTGGCGTGACAGCAGCCAGTCGCGCAGGCGGTAGTTGATCGCCGGCTCGCCCTTGCCCTCGGAGCCGAGCCACTCGACGATCTGGGCAAAGGCCTCGCGGTTGTGCAGGCCGTCGAAGCGGCCGCTGGCGACCATCGGGCCGTCGTCGCTGTAAGGCAGCTCGTCGCCGCCCTCGATCACGCGCCGGATCTCGATCCCGTGCTTCGTCGCGAACTCGAAGTCACGCTCGTCGTGGGCCGGAACGGCCATGATCGCGCCGGTGCCGTACTCCATCAGCACGTAGTCGGCGACGTACATCGGGATCTGCTCGCCGTTGACCGGGTTGGTGACGGTCTGGCCGAGCGCAACGCCGGTCTTCTCGCGGTCCTCCGCCCCACGCTCCTCGGCCGACTCGGTCAGCGCGCGCCGGACGTACTCGGCGACCTCCGGCGAGTCGTTCAGCTTCAACACGTCGGGGTGCTCGGGTGCCATCACGAAGAAGGTCGCGCCGAACAGCGTGTCGGGCCGTGTCGTGAAGACCGGGTAGTCGGTGTCGAGCGCGTCGCAGTGGAAGACGACCTGGGCGCCCTCGGAGCGGCCGATCCAGTTGCGCTGCATCGTGACGACGTTCTGCGGCCAGTCGATCGTCTCGAGGTCGTCGAGCAGCCGGTCGGCGTAGTCGGTGATCTTGAAGAACCACTGCTCGAGCTGGCGCTTCTCGACCAGCGCGCCCGAGCGCTCGCCGCGACCGTCGATCACCTGCTCGTTGGCGAGCACCGTCTCCTCGACCGGGTCCCAGTTGACCGCGGCCTCCTTGCGGTAGGCGAGGCCGGCCTCGAACAGGCGCAGGAACAGCCACTGGGTCCAGCGGTAGTAGGACGGCTGGTGCGTGCCAAGCTCGCGCGACCAGTCGATCGAGACGCCCCAGTCGTTGAACTGGCGCCGGAACTCGGCGATCGACGCCTCGGTCGACTCGCGTGGGTGCTGGCCGGTCTTGATCGCATGGTTCTCGGCCGGCAGGCCAAAGGCGTCGTAGCCGAGCGGATGGAGGACACGATGGCCGGTGCGGCGCTGGAAGTGCGCGACCGCGTCGCCGACCGCGTAGTTCTTCAGGTGCCCCATGTGGGGCTCGCCCGACGGGTAGGGCAGCATCTCGAGCACGTAGGACTTCGGCCGCCCGTCGTCCTCGTTGGAGACCTCCCAGGTGCGCTCGTCGTTCCAGACTTGTTGCCACCGGCGCTCGATCGCGCGTGGTTCGTAGCTTTCCGCCGCCATGCCGCCCGGCAGCGTATCTGGGCGGCGGGTCCGAGTGATCGCCCTGCAAGGATGCGCGGCGATGCCTGCGATCGAGGTGAACGGCCTCAGCAAGCGGTTCGGAGCCACGCTCGCCGTCGACGACCTGTCGTTCTCCGTCGAGGCAGGGAGGATCGTCGGCTTCCTCGGTCCGAACGGCGCCGGCAAGACGACGACGCTGCGCGCGCTGCTCGGCCTGATCCCGTCGGCGCCGTGC
Organism: uncultured Solirubrobacterales bacterium; assembly: GCA_965653255.1. GTDB lineage: Bacteria > Actinomycetota > Thermoleophilia > Solirubrobacterales > Thermoleophilaceae > JAAYBF01. The sequence continues at coordinate 1,516 of CBFGZN010000125.1, forward strand.
TCGACGGCGGGATGTTCCATCCGGGCCGCAGCGGACGCAACCATCTGCGCGTGCTCGCGCTGGCAGCGGGCGTCGCGACCGCGAAGGTCGACGAGCTGCTCGAGCTGGTCAGCCTCAGCGACGCGGCGAACCGCCGCGCGGGCGGCTACTCGCTCGGCATGCGTCAGCGGCTCGGCCTCGCGGCGGCGCTGCTCGGCGACCCGCGCGTGCTGGTGCTCGACGAGCCGGCGAACGGGCTCGACCCGCAGGGCATCCGCTGGCTGCGCGACTTCCTGCGCTCGCTCGCCGCCGAGGGCCGCGCGATCCTGGTCTCCAGCCACGTCCTGTCTGAGGTCGCGCAGACCGTCGACGAGGTGGTCGTCATCCATCGCGGCCGCTCGATCGAGCAGGCGCCGATCGGCGAGCTGCTTGCCGGGCGCGGCGGCGGCGTGCGCGTTGCCGGACCCGACGCCAGCCGGCTCGCAGAGCTGCTGCGCGCCGACGGCGCCGAGGTCAGCGACGGTCACGACGGCGCGATCGTCGTCGCGAACCGCAGCGGCGAGCAGGTCGGGGCGCTGATCGCCGCCAACGGCATCCACATCTCCGAGCTCGCTGCGGCCGGGCAGACGCTCGAGGAGGTCTTCTTCGAGCTGACGTCCGACGAGCGGTCAGACGCGACCGACGAAGAGCAGGCGGCATGAGCGGCGCGATCCGCGGCGAGCTGTTGAAGCTGCGCACCACGCGCACGTTCCTCGGGATCGTGATCACGACGCTCGGCCTGATCGCGCTGATCGTCGGAGTGAGCGCTGCCGCCGCGCCCTATGAGTCGGGCGACCTCCCCGGCGTCGACCTGCTCGACGCCGCCAGTCTCACCCAGCCGTTCGCGCTCGTGCTCGGTGTGCTCGCGGTCAGCACCGAGTTTCGTCACGGCACGATCACCCCAACCCTGCTGGCGACGCCGGATCGGGTCCGGCTGATGCTCGCGAAGCTGACCGCCCACGGCGCGGCTGGCCTCGTCCTCGGGATCGTCGCCTACGGGCTCGCCGCTCTGCTGCTCGCATCGATCCTGCCGCTGCGCGACATCTCGCCGAAGCTGCCGCTCGGCGACGGGCTCGAGATGGCCGCGGGTGGGATCGCCGGCATCGCCCTGCTGGCGATGGTCGGCGTCGGCGTCGGCGCGCTGATCCGCAACCAGGTCGGCGCGGTGATCGGCGCGCTCGCCTGGCTGTTCATGATCGAGCCGCTGCTGACGGCGATTCCCAAGGTCGGCCGCTGGGTCGAGGACTACGGCATCGGCGCCGCGATGGGCGCCGTCGGCGACAGCACGCTGGACACCGGCGACAAGCTGAATCAGATCACCGGCGGGCTGGCACTGCTCGCCTACGCCGCCGTGTTCGCCGTCGCCGGAGCGATCCTGTTGCGCCGCCGAGATATCAGCGCCTGAGCGCCGACCGGCTAGACCGGTAGCGACGAGCCGGCGAAGAAGAAGAACCAGATCGTCAGCGCGACGACGCCGATCGCAACGCTGATCACCATCACGACGTCGAGCACCGTACGCGGCGGCCGACCCTCGTTCTCGCCACGCAGTCCACGCCGCCAGGGCGGCACGATGCGCACCGGCTCGTCGAGGCCCGAAACCTCGCCGTAGAGCCGGTTCAACCACTGCAGCAGCTTGGCAAGCGCGACCGCCGTGATCGCGATCCCGAACAGCACGACCATGTACGGCCCGAAGCCGGCGGCCTGCGTGTCCTTCTGCATCTGCGAGGCGATCCAGAGCCAACCGATCGGCGAGCCGATCCAGAGCAGGACGCTGCCGAGCGCCATCAGCGCGATCAGTGCCACCTTGGCGAGCGGTTGCAACGGAGAGGCAACCATCTAGGTGAGTCTATGCCGCGTCGAGACGCTGCGGGCCAAGTGGCTCGACCGGCGGACCATCGCCTTCCGGCCTCAGAGCGAGTTGCCACCAGCTCACGTCGCGCCAAGCGCCGGCCTTGTAGCCAATCCGCCGATAGAGACCGACCTGCTCGAAGCCAAGCTCCGTGTGCAGCCCGACGCTGGCGTCGTTCGGCAGGGTGATCCCAGCTAGAGCAACGTACAGCCCTTGTCGCCGCAGCAGATCGAGCACCGCGGCATAAAGATCGCGCCCGACACGCGCACGCTGATGCCCATTCGCCACGTAAACGCTCGTCTCAGCCGTCCAGCGATACGCCGGCCGCGCCCGATGCGGCGCCGCATATGCGAACCCCGCCACCACGCCCTCTCGCTCGGCGACCAGCCACGGATAGAGCAGCGAGGTGGCCGCGATCCGCTCCGTCCGCGTCAGGCGCCAGCTCCTCGAACGAGGTCGCCGCCCCCGCCACATACGGTGCATAGATCGTCGCGCACGCGCCGTTGTCGAGCTCCGGGTCCGCGTGCCTGATCACGCGGCAACTGTCGCAGACCGCTCCAGATCAGCCACCCCTGGCGGGCCTAGCTCCGCGAACGGCCGCCCGTGCCGAGTGATCACAACGCTGCGTCCCGCGGCAGCCTGCTCGAGGTGGTATCCGAAGTGGTTGCGGAACTCGTGCGACCCAATCGTCGCGATGTCCGCTTGCGACGTAGAAGTGGAGCTGAGGGGGCTCGAACCCCTGGCCTCCGCCATGCCATGGCGGCGCTCTTCCAGCTGAGCTACAGCCCCGAGAGCTTGCCAGTCTATCGAGGAGAACTCGAACGGAGCCGCCCAATTCACCGCGGCACGTTGGTTGTTTCTCGCTTTTTCAAGGCGCAGATGAATCTGGCGCCGATTCTCGACCAGCGCCGCCGGGATCAAATAGCAGCGACCGAGGTCAGCGCAATATGCGGCGACATAGTCAACGCGATGACGTATACGCGCGGACACAAACAACGTCGCCGTGACGCGGTGCCCACTTGCATTGGATCCGGATCATCCGGCCATGCACGTCAAACACCATGTCAGCGCGCCCGTGCTCGGCGACCGGCGTGTAGACCGGAATCCCCAGCTCTGTGGCGGCAGCGACGATCTTCGTCTCCGCGATCGCTCCCTTGAGATTTGGTCCCTGCATGCGACGCATCATCGCATATGTGCAGGACGGAAAAGCTAGTCGACGCTGCGCTGCGGGGCGTCGCCCCAGAGCTTGTCGAGGCGGTAGTAGTCGCGTGCGTCGGGGGTGAAGATGTGGGTGACGCAGTCGAGGTAGTCGAGCAGGATCCAGCGGGCCTCGCTGGCTCCCTCGGAACGGCGTGGCATCAGGCCGTGGTCGTCCTTGAGCTCCTTGTGGATCGCATCGCGGATCGCGTTGGTCTGACGCTCGGTGTTGCCGGAGCAGATGACGAGGTAGTCGGTGTAGCTGACGAGACCACGGACGTCGACGACGCGGATGTCGATCGCCTTGCGATCCGAGGCGATTTCGGCGATCCGGTTGGCGAGCTGCTCGGAATCGAGCGCGGCGGCGGCGGTTGCCGAGTGCTCGGCGTTCATCGGGCCGCCTCGGCGGTCGCGCGGTAGAGACCCGCCGACGCGATGTGATCGGCGACGGCGTCGGGCACGAGGTAGCGAATCGGCAAACCGGCCGCGACGCGCTCGCGGACCAGGGTCGAGCTGACTTCGATCCGCGGCAGTCGAAAGCCCTCGATCGCGTCGGCGCCCGGCAGCCCTTCGAGCTCAGCGGCGACGTCGTCGCGACCGACGCCGTTGCGGTCGGCGACGGCAATCCGCGCGAGCTCCAGAACCTGCTCCGGCTCGTGCCAGCTACGCAGCTTCATCGCCTGGTCAGCGCCCAGGATCAGCGTCAGCTCGGCGGCAGGCTCGATCTCGATCAACAACGTCAGTGTGTCGGCCATGTAGGACGGACCGGGACGGTTGGTCTCGATCGGTGAGACGAGCAGGCGATCGTCGCCGTCCGCGGCGATCTGCGCCAGCCGCAGCCGCTCGCGCGGACCGGGGTCCGCGTCCAGCTCGCGGTGCGGCGGCTCCCCGAACGGGACCAGCAGCACACGGTCGAGACCGAGCCGGACGTAGGCCTCCTGCGCGAGCCAGAGATGGCCGAGATGCGGCGGGTTGAACGCCCCACCGAGGATCCCGACCCGCTCGCGCTGGCCGCCGCCGAGGTTGCTCACTCGCGGGTCTGGCCGGTGCCCTCGGCCACGTACTTGTAGGTCGTCAGCTCGCGCACGCCGATCGGCCCGCGCACGTGCAGCTTCTGGGTCGAGTTGCCGATCTCCGCGCCCATGCCGAACACGCCGCCGTCGGTGAAGCGCGTCGAGGCGTTGACATAGACGCAGGCCGCGTCGACCGCGTGCGTGAAGCGCTCGGCCGCCTCAGTCGAGTCGGTGACGATCGACTCGGAGTGACCCGAGCTGTAGCGATTGACGTGGTCGATCGCCTCGTCGAGCGAGTCAACGACCTTGACCGCGAGGATCAGCGCCAGGTACTCGGTCGCCCAGTCGTCCTCGTCGGCGTCGCCGAGCGAGTCGGCGAGGTCGCCAGCCAGCGCGCGCGTGCGCGCGTCGGCGCGCAGCTCGACGCCGGCCTCGCGCAACTCAGCGAGCACACTCGGCAGGAACTCTGGCGCCGCGTCGGCATGCACGAGCAGCGTCTCCGCCGAGTTGCAGACACCAGGGCGCTGGACCTTGGCGTTCAGGACGATCTTCAGCGCGTCGTCGAGATGGGCGCTGGCGTCGACGTACACGTGGCAATTGCCGGCCGCCGCGTAGATGACGGGAACCGTCGCGACCTCTTGCAGCGCCGCCTTCAGGCCCTCGCCGCCACGCGGGATGATCAGGTCGACCACGCCGGCCTGGGTCGCCAGCTCGGCTAGCTCCTCGCGTCCACCGCCGGCGACCAGCGAGATGACCTCGCGCGGCAGTCCCGCCGTCTCGACCGCGCTCGCGGCGATCTCGGCGAGCACTGCGTTCGAGTGGGTCGCCATCGACGAACCGCGCAGCACGATCGCGTTGCCGGACTTCAGGCAGAGCGCGGAGCAGTCGATCGTCACGTTCGGCCGCGCCTCGTAGACGACGGCGACGACGCCGAGCGGGACGCGCAGCTTGCGCATCTCCAGCCCGTTCTCGAGTCGCCATCCCTCCAGCACCTCGCCGACCGGATCGGGCAGTGCCGCGATTTTGCGCACGTCGGCCGCAATCCCGCGCACCCGCGTCTCGTCGAGCTTCAGCCGGTCGAGCAGCGCGGCCGACAGACCCGCGTCGAGACCGGCCGCCATATCGCGCTCATTGGCCTCGAGCACCTCGCCTAGCCGCTGCTCGAGCGCGCTCGCCATCGCCTCGAGCGCGGCATCCTTGGTGTCATCACTGGCGGTCGCAAGCGCACGCGAAGCCTCGCGCGCGGCCTTGCAGACGTCAGCTACCGACTGGGCAGTGGTTGCCATGAGCCAAGGGTAACGGCCCACGGAAGTCACCCCGGCCTAATCCAGGACGAAGTAGTCGCGGTGGACGGCCTCCTCGGCGGCGCGCGGAATGGTCTCCAGCACCGTCTCGGACTTCATTCCCTTGATCCGCCGCAGCTCGGCCGCCGAGTAGTTGACGATGCCCTTGCCGATCGGACGGCCGCCGCCGGCCGCCGGCCGGATCTCGACTGCGTCGCCGGCCTCGAACTCGCCACGCACGTCGACGATCCCAACCGGCAGCAGGCTCGTGCCGCGCTCACGCAGCGCCCGCTCGGCTCCCTCGTCGACCGCCAGCGAGCCGTGCGTCGACTTGGCGTACTTCAGCCACAGCTTGAAGCTCGACACACGTCCGTCCTGCGGATGGAAGAGCGTCCCGACGGCGGAGCCTTCGAGCGCCTGACCGACCGTCTCGGGATCGAGTCCGGTCGTGATCGTGACCGGAATGCCAGCCGCTGTCGCCATCTCGGCGGCGACGACCTTCGAGCGCATCCCGCCCGAGCCGAGCGGCGACGACGAAAAGCCGATGTCGAGCTCCTCGAGCTGCTCGATGCTCGATATCTCAGCAACCGGGCGCGCGGTCGGGTCGAGCGTCGGATCGGCGCTGTAGAGGCCGTCGGTGCTGGTCAGCAGCACGAGCCGGTCGGATCCGAGCAGAATCGCCACCTGGGCCGCCAGGAAGTCGTTGTCGCCGAACGAGATCTCGTCGGTCGTCGTCGTGTCGTTCTCGTTGATCACCGGCACGACACCCCAGTCGAGCAGCTTGCGCAGCGTGTGGCGCGCGTTTAGGTAGTGCGTCCGCGCCGACATGTCGAAGAAGGTCAGCAGCACCTGCGCGCTCGGCACATCGCGCGCCGCCAGCAGCTCGTCGTAGGTCCGGTAGAGCTTGCCCTGACCGACGGCGGAGGCCGCCTGCAGCTCCTCCATCGCGGCCGGGCGCGCCGGTAGGTCCATCAGCCGCATCCCGCGGGCATGCAGGGCCTCGATCAGGTCGTCGACGTCCTC
>CBFGZN010000126.1:0-7843 GCA_965653255.1 uncultured Solirubrobacterales bacterium
TTCACCGACGCCTACGCGCGTCTGGTCGCGATGAAGCTGTTCGCCGACCGCTCGATCGACTACATGCGCTCGGCGAGCCCCGACGACCGCCGCTACCTGCTCTTCAACCCCGTCACCAAGATGAAGGTGACGACCGAGGGCGAGCGGACGATCGACCTGATCTGGGACGTGATCGCCGCGAAGGGCTTCGAGAAGGACATGTACTTCGAGATGGCCGCCCGCGACATCCGCGCGCTGCCGAAGCTCGAGGGCACCGTCCACGTGAACATGGCGCTCGTCCTGAAGTTCATGGCCGCCTACCTGTTCGACCCGGCCGAGTACGGCGCCGTGCCGACGCGCGACGACGCCGCCGACGACGAGTTCCTGTTCCGCCAGGGCCCGGCGCGCGGGCTGAGCAAGATCCGCTTCGAGGACTGGCACAACGCCTACGAGGCCTTTGCGCACGTCCCGAACGTCGCCCGCTTCACCGAGCAGGCGGAGGGACTCAAGACGCTGCTGTCGACCGCGCCGCCGTCCGAGGACCAGATTCGCGACCTCGACTTCATGCTGACGCTCGGCGAGCTGTTCACGCTCGTCGTCTACGGCCAGCTGATCCTCGAGCAGGCAGCGATCGGCGGACTGCCGGAGGACACGATCGATCAGATCTTCGACGTGCTGGTGCGCGACTACTCCGCCTACGCGGTGGCGCTGCACGGGCGTGCCTCGTCGACCGAGGCGCAGCAGGAGTGGGCGCTCGCTCACATCCGCAAGCCGGTCGTCGACGGCGACCGCTTCGCGGCTGTCTGGGAGCGCGTCCGTGCGCTCGCCGGCAGCTACGAGATGCGGCCGTGACTTTGTAGGCCATTCAGTCTTTGACCCGTTCGGTCGGCGGGCGTACGGTCGGATACACATCCATCCAGCCGACCCAGGAGGGCACTATGGCTGAGGCAGGACTGTTCGTAGGTTGGGGGCCGCCGGTGAAAGGCCGCGAGACCAAGGGCCTCGACGTGTTCGGCGAGGCGATCGCGTTCTACGGGAGCTGTCAGGAGGCGGGCGAGATCGAGAGCTTCGAGACCGTCTTGCTCGGCCCGCACGGCGGAGATCTGTCCGGGTTCTTCCTGTTGCGCGGCTCCGAGGAGCAGTGCGCAACGTTGCGGGCGCGCGACGACTTCCAGCGCATCACGACGCGCGCGGCCTTGGTCGTCGACAACCTCGGTGTCGTCCCCGCAGTCACCGATGATGGCGTCGGCGATCAGATCGCCGTCTACCAGGAGGCGATCTCCGACATCGCCTGATTCGCCCCTAAACGACCGGCGCGCGCCCAGATGGACGCGCGCCGTTGTCGCACTTCGATGTTGTTTGGCCCCTAGACGGCGGCGGGACCCGGCTCGACCGGCGGGGGAGTCGGAGCGCCACCCTCCTTTACTCCCTTGAGGTGGAAGTAGATGACTGCCGCGACGATCGCGGTGATCGGCGCGGTCAGCGACGACCCGATCCAGTCGAAGATGATCCGTGCGACCAGGCTGTCGTCGATTCCGACAGCAATCGCCCCGAGAATCGCGCGGACGACGAAGACGATGATCGCGACGATCACAATCACGCCGAAGACCTGCCAGCCGCTACCGCGAACAAGCTCACGTGAGCGGCCGAAGGACGCCATCACGCCGCTGCGCTCCAGCACGATCACCGGCGCGATAACCGCCCAGATCGTCATCAGGATCAGGCCCGGAACAATGAGCAGGACGAAGCCGATCCCGATGCCGATGCCGGCGAGAATGCCGGCGCCGATCAACGGCAGGATCACGTGCGAGGCCGAGCTCGCGAGATCGTTGACCGAGAACTCGCGCTTGCCGTCCTGGACGTCGCCGACCGCCGTCACCACCATGCCGGCATACAGCGTGCCCGCGATCACCGTCACCGCGAAGCTGATCGGCAACAACAGGAACGAGCCGCCGTCGGCCACGATCCCGTTGATCACCGCCACGACCAGGAACAACGCCAACGCCAGAGGTATGAACACTCCGGCCAGCGAGCCATAGATCGAGAACGCCTGGCTGAGGGTGCCACCCACGTCGAGCTTTCTTTCCATGCCCGTGCTTTCGTGACGGAGCGCACTAAACCTTCAGAGCGGGCGGAGGGAGTCGAACCCTCACTAAGAGCTTGGAAGGCTCTTGTGCAGCCATTACACCACGCCCGCGAGCGCGTCCAGGCATTGTAGGAACAGTCGCTGCGCCGCGTCAGGAGCGCAAGCGAGCGTTCAGCGGGCGAGCCAGCGGCGCGGGTTGTCCTCGAGCATCGTCGTCAGCTGCTCGTCGGTCATCCCGCCGGCGCGCAGCGTGGGGATCACCTGGTCGTGGATCAGCGTCGTGTTCCAGTCCTTGACGGCGCCCTGCTCGAGTAGCTGCTGCTCGATCTCCTCGGGGAACCAGTCGATCGACGCGCACGAGTCGGCCGAGAGGAACATCCGGTCGGCGTAGCCGCGCTCGAGCAGCGCGAGCACGGTCGCGTTGCGGCGCTCGGTCGGCAGGTACATCTCGATCCCGTAGCGGTCCATCCCGATCCAGGCGCCCGTGTCGAGCACGCGCTCGATGTAGTCGAGGTCGTCGGTGTCGCCGGTGTGAGCGATCTGAACCTTCGCCGGATCGACGCCCTCGTCGGTGAAGATCTCCATCTGGCGCAGACCGGTCCCGGACGCGGGGTGGCTGTGGGCCATGATCGGTGCGCCGGTGCGCAGGCTCGCGCGGGCGCAGGCGCGGTGGACCTTCTCCACGTTCTCGGTCACGCCCGGCCCGTCGGCGGCACACTTCAGGAACGCCGCCTTGATGGGCGTCCGCTGGACCCCGTTCTCGATGTCGTGCACGAACGCGTCCGCCATCGCGTCAGCGTCACGAGTCAGCCAGTAGTGCGGCAGGAAGTCGTAGGTATAGATGCCGGTGCAGGCGATCACCTGCAGGCCGGTCTCGCGCGCCACCCGTTCGAGCAGGCGGATGTCGCGCCCGCCGTACATCGCGGTCGGCTCGACGATCGTCCGCACCCCCACCCCAAGCGCACCCGTCGCCGCCTCGACCGCCGCCGTGTGCAGCGCGTCCTCGTCGTAGAGGTGCGGCCACTGGATCGCCGTCGCCTCGTCGCGGAAGCAGAGGTGCTCGTGGATCAGCGTGACCCCCAGCTCCTCGAGCTCCAACGGCCCCGTCACGCTCTCAACAGTCGCCATCCCTCTCCTCTCCCTTGGGTCGACCAGCCGCGGCCGATCCTATCCGGCCCCTAGAATGCCCTTCCCCTGGGGGAGTGAGTTAACGGCTATGCGCACGGTCTCCAAAACCGTGAATCCGGGTTCGAATCCCGGCTCCCCCGCTCCTCAGCCGCCCGCGTCCGCGACCAACCGCTCCAGCTATGGCCCGAGCAGGGTCGCGACGGAGTCGGCGGTGATGCCGGCGGGACCGGTCGGGAGGGCGGCGAAGCTGATCGCGAGACGGACGACGCACTCGGCGAGCAGGTCGATCGCGGGTTCGTCGACGCGCGGCCAGCCGGCCGCGATCACCGCCGCGAGGCGCGCGGTGGCCTGGGCGACGACGGGCTCGCCCTGGGTGGTGACGTAGGGCAGCAGGCTGTCGTCGCCGCCGGCGATCACCGCGGCGACGAGCGGATTGTCGGCGGCCGCGGTCAGGAAGACGTCAAAGGCGGCGGCGATCGCGGTGGCCGGGTCGTGGAGGTTGGCCTCGACCGCGCCCTCGACGTCGGCGACGAAGCGGTCGGCCTCGCGCAGGACGAGCTCCTGGGCGAGCGCGTCGCGCGATCCGAGCTCGCTGTAGAGCGTTTGGCGACTGACACCGGCGGCGGCCGCCACGTCGGCCATCGTGATCTCAGCCCAGGTCCGCTGGCGCAGCAGGTCGAGCGCGCCGTCGAGCAGGGTGTCGCGCAGCAGGGCGCGCGCCGCGACGGCGTAGGGAACGCGGGCGGGAGTCACGGTCGCCACCGGTCAACCCTCCGACTCGAAGTCGAGCTTGTCGCGGACGCCGCAGTCGGGGCAGACCCAGTCGTCGGGCACGTCGCTCCAGGCGGTGCCGGCCGAGAAGCCCTCGCGCGGATGGCCGGCGTCCTCGTCGTAGACGTAGCCGCAGCCAGGGCAGCGAAAGCGGCTCATGCGGCGGCTCCCTGTGCTCGAGAGCCGTAGCGCGCGATCACCCGCTTGCGCGTGCGCGGATGGATGTTGGCGCGGGCGAGGTCGTCACCGTAGTGGTCGAGCAGGCGCTGGTCCATGACGCGGCGCCATAGCGGCGGGATCGTCGCCAGCACGATCATCCCGGCGTAGCCCGTCGGCAGCTGCGGCGCCTCGTCCTCGTGGCGCAGCGCCTGGTAGCGGCGCAGTGGGTTCGCATGGTGGTCGCTGTGGCGCTGCAGGTGGTAGAGCAGGACGTTCGAGGCGACGTTGTTGCTGTTCCAGCTGTGCTCGGGCCGGGTGATCTCGTAGCGACCGTCCTCGCGCCGTCCGCGCTTGAGCCCGTAGTGCTCGAGGTAGTTGACGACCTCGAGCAGCGAGAAGCCGAGCACCGCCTGCACCAGCAGGTAGGGCAGCACGACGATCCCGAAGACGGCGACCAACCCGCCGAACAGCACGACGGTCATCGCCCACGCGTTGAGGATGTCGTTGTGGATCGACCAGACGCCTTTGCCCATCCGGTGCAGCCGCTTGGCCTCGAGCCCCCACGACGACTTCAAGCTGCCGGCCACGGTACGTGGCAGGAACTCCCAGAAGCTCTCCCCCAGTCGCGAACTGGCCGGGTCCTCATGCGTCGCGACGCGGACGTGGTGGCCGCGATTGTGCTCGATGAAGAAGTGGCCGTAGCCCGTCTGGGCGAGCGCGATCTTGCTCAGCCAGCGCTCCATGCTCGCGCGCTTGTGGCCGAGCTCGTGGGCCGTGTTGATCGCGACGCCGGCGACGACACCGGTGGTCAGCGCCAGGCCGATGCTGTCGAGCGTCGACAGGTCGCCGCTCGACCACAGCCAGCAGGCGAGCACCAGCGAGACGTACTGCAGCGGGATGAAGAGGTAGGTGACCCAGCGGTAGTAGCGGTCCTGCTCGAGCCAGGCGACGACGCTGTCGGGCGGGTTCTCCTGATCGGTTCCGACCAGCATGTCCAGCAGCGGGAACAGACCGAACACCACGGCCGGCCCGATGAACCAGAAGATGCCGATGCCAGTCGCCTCGACCAGCCCCCAGGCCATCAGCGGCAGGCTCGGCACGAGCAGCCCCAACAGCCAGGCGTAGCGCTTCCCGTCGCGCCAGGTCGGCGCCTCGATAGCCATGGAAGTCATGGCCCGTACTTTACACCGACCCCCAGTCGTGTCAAGCAGACCTACACGAGCGCGAATCCTGTCCATCGGCTTACAATCGACGCCTCGCCCGCGGATGTGGCGGAATTGGTAGACGCGCCGGCTTTAGGTGCCGGTGGCCTTTGGCCGTGGGGGTTCGAGTCCCTCCATCCGCACTGACAGCACGCTGCGGCCGGGTTGCCTCTCGCGCCGCGAATGGCCAGTCGATAGGCTGGCGGGCGAGGAGCGATGGGCGAGCCGGTGATCTACCACCCCAACCGCGACAGCGCGGAGTCGAAGGCGACGAAGGCGATCGTCGTCCTGTTGCTGCTCGTCAGCGCCGCGTTGGTCCTGATCATCACGCTTGGTGGCTGGTCGGCGCTGCAGGGCGCGCAGCCGTTCGCGTTCGTCTACGTCTTCCTCAACCTGCTGTTCGCCTACTACGTGTCGCGCTGGAATCGCGGCATCCTGACCGTGGCGGCAGCGTTCGCGGTCCTCTTCGGTGTTCTTGCGCTCGTCGCTGGACCGTCGTGGTTCGCTCGCGACAAGGAGGGCTTTGCCGACCCCACGCTCGATCCGGGGATGCTCGGTCTGCTGACCTTCGTCCTGGTACCGGTCCAGGCGCTGCTGGTTGCCTTCTGCGCCCGCGCGTTCAGTCAGAAGTGGAACGTCGAGATCGAGGTTGATCCCGACGACCCGAAGTACGGACCGCATGTCACCGGCGGTACCGCCGAGCCGCTCAGCGCCTAGGTTCTAGAATCGCCACGCGACCCGCATGCGGCGGTGTCCAAATTGGTAAAGGAGGCGGTCTCAAAAGCCGCTGCTCGCAAGGGCTTGTGGGTTCGAGTCCCACCCGCCGCACTCGCCCCCTACTGCTGAGGGGGCACCGCAACCGGGTCGGACTCCTGGGTCGCGCGCCAGCCGCCGTAGGTGATTCCCGCGGCGGCGATCAGCCCAAGGAAGACGCCGATCTTGCGCCCGAGATCGACCTCGATGTCGATCGCCGAGCTGTCGAGATCCGGGGTGAACAGCAGCCGGAAGAGGATCAGCACGAGCGCGATCGCACCCGCGACCATGATGATCTGGGCCGGGGGCGCCGGCAGATCGGGCGTCGACTCCGCCATCTGCACGATCACCAGCCCGACGACCACGACCGCCACCAGAAAGAGCAGGATGTCGATGAACGAGAACGCCTCCCAGGCACTCGCGTCGACGCCGCCGACCTCGAACCCACCCACCGAGTCGACGCCGTACCAGGGCAGGAACATGAAGATGAACAGCGCGAGGCCGCTGATGCCCGCGATCGTCTCCCCTACACCGAGCTTGCTGGAGTCCACGACACGTCCTCTCGAGTAGTTCCACGGTTGGCAGAGCCGCGATGACTCTACCCTCCCTCGCCGGATGGATCGGGCCGTCGAACAGAACCAGCTGACCAGCTTCGAGGACCGCGTCGCGGGCAGCGACGCCGAGCGGCGTGCCGCGCTCGCCCTGCGCGACCGGCTGCGCTCCATCCGTCGCGAGGCGGAGATCGAGCCGTTCCGCTTCCACCAGCGCTGGGCGCTCGCGCAGGCGATCGCCGCGGGAATCGCGGTGATCGGCAGTGTCATGTCGGTCTCCAGCGCTGTTCCAGCGACTGTGCTGGTCGCCCTCGCCACCACGGCGTCGCTGCTCGAGGCGAGCGGCGTCACCGCGCTGCTCTCGCGCCTGACCGGCACGCGCGCGTCGCAGAACGTCTCGTCGCCGCCAAGCGAGTCCCGCCAACCGCGGCCCGGGCTGCTCGTGCTGGCCGCGAGCTACGACGCGCCGCGCGCGACGGCCTTCGCGCGTGTCGCCGATCGCGTTCGCGACCCGTGGCTCGTCTTCGGTGCCGCCCTGCTCGCCGTGCTGGCCTGCTGCGTGCTGCGGCTGATCGGCGTCGAGGGCAAAGGCCTGACCGCCGTCCAGCTCGTCCCGACGCTGCTGCTGCTCGCGGCGGTGCCGCTGCTCGTCGACGCCGAGCTGTCGCCGATCGGTGACGGCCGCGCGGAGGCGGCTGGCGTGGCGGTCGCCATCACGCTCGCCGAGCGGCTCGACAACGAGCTCCAGCGGCTCGACGTCTGGCTCGTGATGACCGGGGCAAGCGGCGCGCTCGGCGCCGGCATGCGTATCTGGCGCCGACGTCACCGTAGTGAGCTGGACGCCCGTCCGACGGTCACGATCGAGGTCGGCGCGCCGGCCCCCGACGAGGCCGACGAGGTCCGCGCCGAGTACGCGGAGCTGGCTCGCCGCCTCGACGCCCAGCTCAGCGGCTAGCGACGCCGAGACGCGGGTTGCGGCGGCAATATCGCCGCAACCCGCGCTTCGGCTCAGACGGGCGTGACGGCGTTGCGCTTTGCCGGCCAGTCGCGGACGCGGCCGGCGTAGAGGCGGTAGCGCTGGATCAGCTCGGAGCGCAGGTCCTCGGGCTGGATCACGGCGTCGACGACCAGCTCGGAGGCGAGGTGGAGCGTGTCGATCTCCTCGGCGTACTCGGCGCGCAGCTTCTCGACGAACTCGGCGCGCTCGTCCTCGT
>CBFGZN010000127.1:0-7641 GCA_965653255.1 uncultured Solirubrobacterales bacterium
TTGCCGATCACGTCAGCAATCCCGCATTCGCGACCGCGGTCGGCCTGGTGCTGTACGCGGCGCGGCATCGCGGACCAACGACATCGCCAGCCGGCGGCGGCGCGGCTATGGCTGGTCGACGCCTACGGCGCGGGGCCGGCAGCCATCGACGCCGCGGCGCGCGGCCTCGACGGCGTACGGGAGCTCGTCGGCGAGGCGCTGGCCGCGCTGGCGGAAGACTCGCCGGTCGGCGCTGTTCCGGCAGTCGGCGCCTCTGCCGGCGCAGACGTCGCCGGAACGCTGTCGCCAGAGGCGCTGCGCAGCCTCGTCGGCGCCGTCCACCGCGCGATCGCGACCCGCCTGCGACGCCGCCACGAGACCGATCTGCCCGCGCTTGCCCGCCCGCTCGCGGCGTGGATCGCCGGCTACCGCCCGTCCCCCGTCCCGCTGCGTCGCCCACGCGGCCACGCCACCCCCGGCTCCGACGCGCGAATCGCCCCGCGCGACCAAGCCGAGCGGATCCTGCTCGGCGTCTGCGACGCCGTCTACGACAAGGGCTACACAGCCGCCACGCTCGCCGACGTCGCCGCGCGCGCGTCGACCTCGATCCGCACCTTCTACGCCCACTACGAGACGAAGGAGGAGGCGTTCGTCGACGCCGTCGACCTCGCCCAGGTCCAGAGCGAGGCCGCGCTGCTCGCCGCCAGCCGCCGCGCCTCCGACTGGCCGCACGCCGTGCGCGCCGGGCTGACCGCCCTCTGCAGCTACTACGCCGCCGAGCCGCCGCTCGCCGAGGCTGTGGTCGTAGAGGTCCACGCCGCCGGCGAGCAGGCGCTGCGCCGGCACGAGGAGTCGATCGCCGCGATCGGCCGCCTGCTCGAGCCGGGCTACGAGCTCGCGCCCGACACGCCGCCGCTCGTCTCCGAGGCGATCGGCGGCGCGATCGACACCCTCCTCTACGACGCGATCCGCGCCGGCGGCGGACCCAAGGTCCGCGCCATCGCACCGCTCGCCACCTACCTCGCCCTCTCTCCCTTCATCGGCACCCAGCTCGCCGCCGATATCGCCAACGACCTCGGCCAGCCGCGGCGACGGTAGCGCCTGTTGCACACGTAACCCCGCCGTTACATGGCCTCGGCAAGAGTTCAGCCGATGACCCTCGCACCCCCCATACCACGAAGATGCGCACATGCATGCTAAGATGCTGAGGATGCGCACGACGGTCGAGCTATCCGATCCCCTCTACCGTCGAGTCCGCGCTCTAGCCGCGGCCAGGGGCGAGCGTGGCTTCTCACCGATCATCGAGATCGCCGTTCGCGAGTACCTCGATCGCGAGACCGACGACACGAGCGCAGACGATGCGTTCGCCGCCGCTCGCGGCGCTTGGAGCGACGAAGAGGCCGACCGGTTCTCCGCCGAGCTCCGCGATGCGTGGTCGACATGGACTCAGCCCCAGTCGTAGACACCGACATCCTGATCGACTACCTCCGAGGCCGCGGCCCCGGCGCCCACCTGCTCGAGCGGCTGGGACGACGCGGCTACTTGATCACGGCCGTCAGCACGTTCGAGCTGGCGTTGGGAGCAAGCCACAGCGCCGATCCAGCGCCCGTAATGGAGCTGCTACACGCACCAAGTCTACCGCTCACCCCAAGTGCCGGGGTGCGTGGCGGTGAGACCCTCGCCGGTCTTCGGCAGAACGGCGAGGGGATCGACATTCGCGATGCCCTCCAAGCCGGGATCTGCCTCGACGCCAACCGACTACTCATAACGCGCAATCGCCGTCATTTCGATCGCGTGCCGGGTCTATCCGTCGTATCGCCGGAAGCCTGGAGCTAAGCAGCCGTCCGCGGCGTCATGAACGCGACCGGGAGACCGAGGCCGGCCTCCTTGCGGACCGTGGCGATCCGGCGGCCGGGCTGGACGGCGTCGCGGGGATCACTGCAGAGGTCGCCGAGCGAAGCGGCGGTGGCGTCGATGTCCTCGATGAGGAAGGCGAGGCCGTAGAAGCGAGCAGGGCTGTCGGGCTTCAGTGGCGAGCCGTCGGGCGCCTGGGCGATCTCGAGAATCAGCTCACCGAGACGGAAGAAGGCCTGGCGCGGCGAGCCCGCGGGGGCCGGCTCGTCGCGAATGCGGCGCAGGTCGAGGCCGAACTCCTGACCGGCGGCGACGGTGCGATCGAGGTCCGGCGTGAAGGCGACAACGTGGTCGATCGTTGTCACGCCGTTGGGATGCGGGTCCGCGAGCGTCGAGTCGAGCGGCGCAGCCGAGCGCGCGATCGGCAGGCCGTCGAAGTCGGCGCCAGCAGCCAACCCGCGCAGCTCACAACGCGCGATCCGTCTGCCGGCAGCGGGCCCGGCGAGGCGCAGCGTCACCGCTCCCACACGGGCAGTCCCGTCCTGGATCCGGAACCCGGCGTCACGCCAGGCGCTCGGCTCGCTCGCCAGCACGAGCGTGTCGACGGCGATCTCTGGGACGGCTGCCACGGCCACAGCCTTGCCGATTCGGCGCTCAGCCGCCGGGCGGCGTCACAACGAGCGGGTCTTGCGGCTGGGCGCCGCCGGTGGCCGGCGGCGCCGACTCAGGGACCTGGGGGCTGGGCTCCTTGGCTCGCGGCGTTGGAGGCATCGTCGGGCGACCGCCTCCACCGCGCCCAACCGCACGCTGCTGGCCCGGCGTGGATGGCTGCCGCAACCGTCCCGGAGCCGGGCGAGAATGGCCACCGCCCTTGACGGGATCGACGCCCTGACCGCGCCGCGCCTGCCCCGGCGGCGCACCCGACTTGCCGATCGCCTTCCCACGCGGAGCGCCGGCAGCCGACCGCCCATCGCTGCGCTCACGCGCGATGCGCTGACCGCGCGCCCTGCGCTCTACACCGCGTGCGCTGCCGCGGCTCGCGCCCTCGCTCTTGCCGCCCGCCCGGGCAGGAGATCCAACTACCGCCGGTGCCGCGCTGTCACCCGACTCGCGGGCGCTGTCGGCGCCGCTATCCCGCTGCTGTGCCGGCGGCGCTACGTCCGTGCCGTCCCGATCCTTGGCCACCTGGGTCGCCGCACCCGCGCCGCCGACCGCGAGCACTCCAACGAGAGCGACCTTCGCCGCCGTGCCGCCGAGCAGCGAGACGCCACCGGCTGCGATACCAGCCGCGCCGCCGCCACCCGTCGCGGCCGCACCCCCGCCGGCGGCGGCTCCACCACCGGCCACGGCAGCGCCGCCAGCGGCCGATCCCGCGCCGATGCCCAGGCTCGACATCACGCTGTCCCTGAGCGCCAGCGCCGGCACGACGGGCAGCGCGACGCCGAGCAGCTTGCGCTGGCGGCGCGTCTCCTCGAGGTAGGCGACGCAGCCGGGGCAGGTCTCGAGGTGGTAGCGCAGCCGGCCGCGGCGCAGGCCGCCGCCAGTCGCCGCCGCCAGCTCGAGGCGGATGTCCGCGCAGTCGGCGGCGCGCGCGTCGCGACGCTCGGTGAGCGCGGTCCGGGCGCGGAAGACGAGCGCCTTGACCGACTTCGCATCGACGCCGATCACCTCGGCCACCTCGGCGTGCGAGAGGTCGCCGAGCTCGGCGAGCAGCAGCGCCGCGCGCTGATGCTCAGGCAACCGCTGGACGTCGGCAACCAGCTCGCGCAGGTCGGCGCGCTGCTCGACCTCTGCCGCGAGACCGGCGGTCGAGAGCCCCGGCAGCTCATGTGGCTGCTCGCGCCGCGATCGCAGGAGCGACAGGCAGCGGTTGCGAGCGATCGTGTAGAGCCACGGCTTGAAGGCGATGTCGCGATCAGTGCGCTGCAGCGCACCGTGAGCCGAGATGAACGCCTGCTGGACCGCGTCCTCGGCCTCCGCCTGCGAGCCGAGCATATGGCGGCAGAAGCCGAGCAGGCTGGCAATGTGCCGGTCGTAGAGAACCTCGAAGCCGGCCTCGTCGCCCGCGCGCACGAGATCGACCAGACCGGCGTCCGAACGCAGGGCGAGCAGCCGCTTCGGCCCGCGCAGCGGGGCCCGTGCGGCGGTCGGGATGCGAACGATGCGCTCCACAGCCTCATTGTCCTACCCAACGCGGGCGATTTGAAGAGGTTCGCGAGTACTCGCGAACTTTGGCTCCCTGAGCGCGTTGTCAGTCGTGAATCCCCGGATATGGAGGCTCACGACATGAAGAGATCAATCGCGACAGGAGCGGCGGTGATGGCAGGAGCGCTGCTCGCCGTGCCAGCAGGCGCCACCGCCGACCAGCCGACGCAGGGCGACCACACCAACGCAGCCCAGGAGTGCCGCGCCGAGCGCGGCAGCTCAGACGCCACACGCGAAGCGTTCCGCGTCAAGTACGGCACCAACGCGAATGGCCGCAACGCGTTCGGCAAGTGCGTGTCGAAGCGTGCCCGCGACGAGGCTCAGGAGCGCAAGAGCGCGCACGTGAACGCCTCCAAGCAGTGCAGGGCCGAGGCCGAGGAGCTCGGCGCCGAGGCCTTTGCCGCGAAGTACGGCAGCGGCAAGAAGGGCCGCAACGCGCACGGCAAGTGCGTCTCCGCCAAGGCCAAGCAGCTCAAGGCCGAGGCCGACGCTGAGGACCGCGAGCAGATCGCGGAGCGCAAGAACGCGGCCAAGCAGTGTGCTGCGGAGCGCAAGGAGATCGGCGCCGAGGCGTTTGCCGAGAAGTACGGCACCAACAAGAACAAGCGCAACGCATTCGGCAAGTGCGTCTCGAAGACGGTCAAGGCCGAGCAGACCCCCGCCCCGATGGACTCGTAGCTGGCTGACGAGCTCGGCGCAGTCGACTGTGACCGCGCCGGCGCTCACTCCGGCGCTGGGCCGGGCAGCAGGGTGCGAACGTCTGAGGCTGGCGTGCTCACGACCGCCCCCAGCCCGTCGACGACCTTCGAGAGCCCCATTGAGCCGAGCGGCGGCGACTCGGCCAGGCTCTTGATCGCTGGAGCAGCCGCTCCGGCGACGTTGCCGACCTCACCCAGCGCCGACCGGGAGGGGGTATCTGTCACCGACCGTGCCTGCAGCTCGACCGGCGCGACTTGGTCCCGCGGCGACTCCGTCGGCCCAGCCGGGCCAGCGTCCGGGGGTGTCGACCCGTCCGGCGCCCGCTCGGAGGGAGCCCGCTCGTCAAGCGGTGGTGGGGTCACGACGGCCCGTTTGCGCAGCTTCGCATCGGTCGGGTGCCGGGCCCCGCCCCACGGCTCGCGCCCGTGGTCGGCGCCGACCGCCGCCCCGCCCCCACCTGCCTCGGTCATCGCTCGGGGTTGAGACCCGACATCGGCCGCTGCCCCTCGATCGGAGGACGAGGAGACGTCCCCCGCCACTCCTACGCCCCCAGCTAGAACCGCCACCACCGCCAGCTTCGCCAGCGTTCCGCCGAGCAGCGGAGCTCCGGCGGTCGCGGCGGCCCCGCCTCCGATCCCACAGGCTGCCAGGCCGCTCTCACGCAGTCCCGCGCCCGCCGGGATCGGCAGCGCGATGCCCATCAGCTTGCGCCGCAGCCGCCACTCGCCGAGATCGACGACGGCGCTGTCGCCGACGGACCCCCCGGGACCCGGCGTCCGCGCCTGGAGCATCGAGAGGCAGTAGTTGCCGAGGATCGTCTGCAGCCACGGCGAGAACTCCGTCTCGTGCCCGCGCGTCGCGAGGTAGGCGTGAGCCGCGGCGAAGGAGTGACGCACCGCCTCCTCGGCCTCGCCCCATGACCCCAGCACCTCGCGGGCGTACCAGAGCGAATCGGCGACATGGCGGTCGAAGAGCACGTCGAAGGCGGGATCGTGCCCGTCGAGCACGAGCTCGACGAGCTGCTCGTCGGAGTGCCTCAGCAGCTCGTCGCGCGGTGGGCGGCGCGGCCCGAGCCGGCGATCCCTGGTGCGTCTCGAACGGTTCACCGTTCCCTTCAGGTACCGCGCTACCGGGACCCCGAAACCGGGCCGATTGGCCGACGGCGACGACACGGCCAGCCGGCCGATGCTCGATCATGGCCGGGTGGACCAGGCAGTCGTAGCTCGAGCGCCGCTGCGCATCCCCCTGGGGGGCGGCGGCACCGACATTCCCGCTCACTACCGCGAGCACGGTGGCTTCGCCGTGTCGGCGACGATCAACCGGCACGTTCACGTGATGCTCTCGACGGCGCTGGCGCGTCGCTTCCGGCTCAAGCACCTCGAATGGGAGGACGTCGAGCGAGCGGAGGAGATCCGGCATCCGATCCTGCACGCCGCGGTCGAGCACCACTGGGACGGGACGCCGTTCGAGCTGGCGTCGGTCAGCGACGTGCCGCCGGGCACGGGACTCGGCTCGTCGAGCGCGTATACCGTCGGAGTGCTGCGTGCCCTCGCGACCGCCCGTGGCGAGCGGCTCGGCGCCCAGGAGCTGGCGGCGCGTGCCTGCCGGCTGGAGATCGAGCACCTCAACCAGAGCGTCGGCGTCCGCGATCAGTACGCGATCGCCGTCGGAGGCGTGACCGCGGTGACGCTGGGCGGCAGCGGCGCGGAGATCGAGGTTCGCCAGCTCGACGTGCCGGCGCTGACGCTCGCCGCGATGCGCGACCGCCTGCTGCTGTTCTTCGCGGGCGAGCGGCGCGAGACGTCGCAGTCGATGCTGACGCCGCTGATCGAGCGCGGCGGCGAAGCAACGATGCGGCGCAATCTCGACCGCACCGCCGAGATCGCCCGCGAGGTCGCGGACGCGCTCGAGGCGGGAGATCTCGTGACCGTCGGCGACCTGATGAACGAGCAGTGGGAGCTGAAGGCCGAACGGACACCGGCCGCGATCACCGAGCGGATCGCGGAGCTCCAATCGGTGGCGGTCGGACCGGGACGCGCCCGCGGCGCGGTGCTCGGCGGGGCGGGCGGCGGTGGCTTCCTGCTCGTGCACAGCGACGACCCCGAGGCGACGCGCGCGGCGATGGCCGCCGCGGGCGCTCCCGAGCTGCGCTTCGACGTCGAGCAGCGCGGCTGCACGGCCGGTCCCGCCTAGACCGCCTGCAACAAATCCTGCAACTAGCAGGAGGTTTCTTTGATACAACGACGGCCGTGCCGAATCGCGCTGGCCCGTCCAACGCGATCGGGGGACCCATTGTGGCCACGGCCACGGGGGCGAATCGCCTGACTGCCGGTAGGCGGCATCGCAGGCGTAGCGCGTCGAAGTAGGCAGCGCGAGCCCGTCAGCTCACCTCGTAGGCGCAAAGCGAAATTCGAATAGAGAGGTATCCCCCCCTTGCCGTTGCGCCACGAGCCGATGGATGTCGTTCGCCGTGCCGTAGTTCCCGCCGCCCTGCTGGCCGCGCTTGCGCTGCCGTTCGCCGGGTTGCCAGTCGCGGACGCCTCGGCACAGCAGGGCCCGACCGCCAGCGCGGCCTCGAAGTCGCTCAAGAAGGGCTCGCGCGGTAAGCGCGTGCGCCAGCTCCAGCGAGCGCTCGGCATTCCCGCCGACGGGATCTTCGGCAAGGGCACCAAGCGCGCGGTCAAGCGCTACCAGCGCCGCCACGGCCTGGTCGTCGACGGCATCGCGGGATCGCAGACGCTGGCCGCGCTGGCGCAGGGCGAGCTGCCTGGCTGCATCGAGGTACTCGGTCGCGAGCGGCGTGGCGTGCAGGTCGAAGCCGCCCAGCGAGACGAAGAACACCTGGCGCTTGACGCCGAAGCTGCCGCGCGCGGCGATCATGCGCGCCACCATCTTCAACTGCCC
>CBFGZN010000128.1:0-7624 GCA_965653255.1 uncultured Solirubrobacterales bacterium
GTCTTCGGGTGACGCAAACGAAGGCCCGCGACCCGTTGGGTCGCGGGCCTCCGTCGCCGCGTGGTGGTCTAGGCGGTGGCCGGCTCAGGCTCCGGCTCGGGCGCCTGCTCTGCGGCGGAGTCGTCGGTGGGCTTGCTGTCGAGGAACTCGACGTCCTCGGCGATCCAGTCGTAGTGGTGGCGCTTCTCGCCCTCGGGTCCGGTGACGCTGTGCTGCACGCGCCCGGTGATGCAGACCAGCCGGCCCTTGCCGCTGTGCTCGGCGCAGGTCTTGGCGAGTCCCTCCCACAGCGTGACCGGGAAGAAGTCGGTCTTGCTGCGGTCGCGCTTGCGGTCGGAGGCGATCGTCACGTTGGCGACGGTCTTCTCCGACTTCGTGGTGCGCAGCTCGATGTCCCTGGTGAACCGGCCGGTGATGACAAAGGTGTTCATCTGCTCCTGCTCCTTCTGGTGGGGTGCGGTTGTCGTAGCCCGAAAAGCACGCTGTGCGTGCCAACCTGGGCGGAGGCGGCCGTGCATCCCCATCGGGAGAGAGCGGGAGCTCGAAGACCTCGACCATCCGGTGTGCGAATCGGCTCATCGGGCCGCGTGCGGGGTGGCGTAGACCTCGACGACGGCGGCGATCGCCGCCAGCACGACGACGACCAGCAGAACCCGACCTAGCGGGTGCCTGTGGCGGCGCTGACTGATCCAAGTGGAGCCGGCGAGCGCGAGCGCGGTGCCCTCAACGGGTAGGTGCGGCAGGTAGCGGAACAGGTCGGCGCCGTGTAGAGCGAGCGCCGCGCCGACGCTGAGGCTGTTCACCGCAACGATGCCTGCCGTGACGAGATCCCCCGCGACTCGCCAGGGTCCGGGTCTGCCGGCGGCGGCTCCTGTGAACAGCAGCGGCACGACCAGGACCGCGAGGTTGGCGAGCAGGATGTCGACGACCTCGACCGGCGTGCCGGCGAGCGTCGGCTGCGGGTCGTTGGGGAAGACCGCCAGGGCGGGCGTCGGCCAGGCTGCGGTGATCGCGGCGGCGATCGAGCCGAGCGCGAGCATGGCGAACGCGACGACCGCGACCGTGGGGAGCAGTCGATCGCGCCGGCTCATCGGGGCGCGATCCCGACGTGGACGTGGTTGAAGTGGTTGCCGTACTCCCCGTCGACCTTCCAGATGATCTGGATGCGGAGCCGGGCCGTGGTGGTCGTGACCGCGCCGCCGGCTCGCCCGGCGGTGCTAGCGGCCGAGGGGCTGTAGCCGGCGGTGCGGAACGCGGCGGCGGCGATGCGGTCGCCGTAGCCGCCTCCGGTGACGGGGAATCCGTTGGCGCTCGAGCAGAGGTCGACACCGTTGCCCGACCAGTGATCTGAGACGTTGCCGCTCCCGGTGAGCTGGCTGTGGTTGGTGCCGGTGCAGACGACGAGCGTCCGCTTGGGCGGCAGGTAGCTGGTCATGCGGTTGAGGAACTGCCGCATCGCCGGGGTGAGCCCGACGCCGGCTCGGTTCGCGCCAGGGCCGAGCTGCCAGCGCCCGTTGCCGTGGGCGTCGCCGACGAGCAGGCAGTCCGCAGGGCTGCCCGTGGTCGGCGGCCCGCCGCCGACGATCGGCTTGCCGGCGATCCGCGTGTCGCGACTCCCCCAGGAGTTCACAGTCTTGGTGGCGGTGGCGCGGTCGCCGAAGACGTAGATGTCGACGTGGCGCTGTTTGATCGCGCCGCCGGTGTCGGCGGCGATGAACGGGCCGCGCCAGCCGTAGGGGTTCGGCCATACGTAGACGGGCGTGCCGAGCTTGATGAGCGTTGGGTCGACGGCGATCAGGTAGGCGCGCTTCTGGCCGGCGTTGACGACGATCCCGCCGGCTGTGACCTTGCCGCCGTTCCAGACGTTGATGCCGCCGAAGCTCGGGGCGTAGACGGTCGCCAAGACGCGGCCGGCCTGGTCGGGCGGGAGCTTGGTGCCGCCCTCGCGGTTCTGGAGGTCGCGGACCTCCTTCGCCGACAGGCCGGTGCCTTGGTAGCCGCCGAGGCTGCCGGGGCCGGTCCAGCTACCGGCTGGGCCGCCGCAGCCGGCGGTCGGCTGGCCAGCCTGGACGGCCAGGAACGGCATGGCGAGCAGAAGCGGAAACAGCACCAAGGCCGCGAGCAGCCATGCGAGCGGACCAGGGCCGCGACGGCGGCGGCCTGCGCCGGACGCGACGATCGCGCGGCCGGCGATCTTCCATGCTGCTCCTGCGGCGGGGGCTGCCATCGCCGCTCACGCCTCGACCTGGAGGTCGCGGGCCTGATGCCAGGCCGGGGTGCAGAGCAACTGCAATGCCCGCCAGGGATCGCCGTCGGCGTCCTGCAGGGCGGCGGCGCGGACGGGTTGGTCGCGCTCGGGATCGTTCGAGCAGATCCAGTACTCCAGCGCGCCCAAGGCGATCCGCACCTTGCACCTGCCGCGCGGGCTGAGCAGGTAGCAGGACGAGTAGAGGCCCTTCAGGGTCTCTAGCGCGACGATCGCGTCGATGTCGGTGTCGGTGAGGCCGAGCGACGCCTGCGCCGCCAGGAGGTCGTCGCGTGTGTTGCGGAACAAGATCCGCAGTTGCGCGGACTCGGCGAGCGCGCGGCCCTGCTCGTTGTCGAGGTCCTTGAAGTGCTGGGTGACGATGACCAGCCAGAGCGCGTAGTGGCGCGACCGGCGGGCGTACTCGTTCAGCCAGGCTCCGGCGGCCTTGGTGTTGGTGAGCTTCCAGCCCTCCTCGACCACGACGAAGCAGCGGCCCGCCCAGGCGCCGTGCTCGCCGAGGGTGCCGGCGACCCTTCGGGCGCGGGTGCGTTGCACCTCGCGGTCGATGTGGTCGACGATCGTCAGCACGACGGCTGGGATCAGCCGCTCAGGTGTGCCGGCGATGTCGAACAGCACCAGCGGCGCGTCGGCCTGCACCGTCGTCTCGGCGTCGGTCAGGTGGGCGTTGACCCCGCCCTCGACGTAAGGGTGGAGTCGGGCGACGAGCGAGCGGTAGGCGCTCGCGATCGTCGGGTCGACGTCCTCGGTGTCGTCGCCGTCGGCGAGGCGCAGCAGCTCGTCGGCGAGCAGCGTCTCGCGCGGACGCTCGCCCGAATGGGCGCAGCGCGCGTAGACGGCGGTGATGCCGCGGTCGATCAGAGCCTCGTCCAAGGCGGACAGCTCGCGGTCCTCGCCGTGGCGGTCGCCGATCAGCAGCGCGTGGAGTGCGCGCAGGAACTCGACCTTGGCCGATGGAACGTCGCCGGGGTCGGGTGTGTCCCAGGGGCAGATGACCGCGCCCTGATCGGTGCCGACATAGATGCGGTGGCCGCCGGGGACGTGGGAGATCAGCGTCTCGTAGTGGCCCTGGCCGCGACCGCCGCCATCCTCGGAGGCGGTCGAGCTGCGGTCGATGATGAACCCGCGCATCCCCTGGCTGATGCCGCGCGACAGCAGCGCGTTGGTCGCGACGGTCTTCCCTCCCCCGCTCGGCCCCAAGACCAAGGTGACGTGCGTCTGGAGGATCGGGTCGAACGGATCGACACGGACCAGGAGGCGCTGCGGGTCGGACCATCCGACCAACAGCCCGCCGTCGAAGCCCGACGCCGCCGTGGCGAGCGGCACACAGTGCGCGATGTTGCGGTGGGCGTAGCGGCGGCGCGCGCGCAGGCGGTCGACACCGAGCGGCAGCGTCGATGCCCAACCGTCGGGGTTCACCCACCGGCCGCGCGCCACCCTGGCGTCGGTGAGGCCGGCGAACTCCCTGGCGAGCGCGGTCAGCGCCTCGTCCAGGGCGTCGGCGTCCCCGCCGAGGTGGCGGGCTGCGTAGTAGACCGACACCCGGTAGAGCGCGCTCTGCGCGCTCGACGACAGCTCGGCGTCGAGATCCTCGGCCTCCTGGAGCGCCTCGCGCTCGTCGTGGCCGACGAGATGGCCGCGACGCTCCTTGAAGTCGATCGCCGTCCGCAGCCGTGCCCAGCGGCGACGCTCGCGGTGCCGCGACCGGGCGCGATCGTCAACCGCGACGTGGACGGTCAGCGTCGAGGGGAGCTGTGTCTCGAGCAGGTAGGCCAGCCACCACGGCGACGTCGCCGCCGGCTGGGTGGCGAGGTGCAGCACCTCCTCAACCGTGGCATCGGCGTGGCGCATGACACGTCCGCCCTGCTCGCCGACGCCGAACCCGGCGCCGTGGCAAAGCAGGTCGATCAGCTCGCCGCGCCGCCGACGGGCCTCGTCGGGATCCGTCGCAGACAGAATCCCGGCGAAGCCCTGGAGCAGGTCGAAGTCCGGCAGATCCTCGGCGGCCGGGTGCAGCCGCTCCCAGATCAGCGCCAGGTGCTCGACCGAGGCGAGCAGCCGCCCGTCGACACCGAGACCGGACAGCGCAGCGAGCAGACTGTCCGCGTAGCGGAGGCTGTCGCGCGCCGCGCGCTGATGCACCGCCCAGCTCGTGCGCAGCACCCCACCGGGCGAGGGCCGCAGGCCGGCGAGCTGGTCGCGGATGCCGCGCTCCGGCGTCCACGGGACGACCAGGAAGTAGCGGGCGCTCGCCGCCGCGATCGAGTCCGCGGCAGCGTGGACGGTCTCGGCCTGGGCGGCGAGCAGCCGGCCGCGGACGGCCGCGAGCTCGTCGCGGCCGGCGCGACGGTCGTCGTCGACGGCGACCTCGACGCGCTCGCGATCGGCGGCCAGGGCGTCGCGGATCGGCAGCGGGTCGGTCTGCACGACAAACTGGAGCCCCTGGCCGTCGGGGATCTGGCCGCATACGCGACTCCAGCCGGCGGTGATCCGCTCCAGCGCGTCGTCGCCCGCGGTGACGGGGTTCGGGACGTGATCGCACGCGATCGCGCGGACATAGGTGCCGTCGGTGGTGACGATCAGGCCGTCGGGCTCGACGGCCGCGATCGGCAGCAGACCGGCGAGGTCGCGCGACCGGTCGCGGCTACGCACCGGGCACCTGCTCGACCAGCTCGTCGTCCCATGCCAGCGGCACAGCGTCGGCCGCCAGCGAGGGCGGCTCGTCGTCGAGGACGACACCGCCATCGGGCAGCTCGCCCGGCTTGGGGCGGTAGTCCTTCGGACCTGCCGCCCAGCCGGCCAAAGCGGCGAGGTAGCGGCCCGCGCCGAGCGCCTGCCCGCTCGCGGCGAACGCCGCCATCGTCGGCAGCACGCAGACGATCAGCAGAACGCTGACCGTCGCGCGCACGTCGAACGGGCTGAGCCGGACGAAGGCGTAGAGCAGGCCGGCGCCGGCTCCGACCGCGAGCCAGCCGCGCCAGGACAGGCCGTAGTAGCGGGTCGGGTCATCGAGTCGGCGGAACGTCCGCATCGCCGCCTCCCTTCGAGTCGGGGTCTTGTCGCGGCGGGGACGGCTGCGGCGGCCGGCTCGCCGGCCGCGCCGGATCGGGCGGCGGCGGGTCGCTGGCCGGTCTCGGCGGCGGATCGCTGGGTGCGGGCGGGCGCGGCTCGCTGCGCTCAGCGCCGGCCTGCGGCGCTGGCGTCAGCGACTCGCCCGTCGGTGACGACGAGGTCGACGGAGGCGTGTTCGGGGCGGCGCCGGCGGGCGTGTTCCAGCTCGGTGCTGCGGCGGGGTTCTTCCAGCCCGCGCGGGCGGAGTCGGCGACTCGGGTGGCGGCCACTCCGGCTGGCGATCGGAGCGCGACCCGGCGCGCGGCCCGGCTGCTCGAGGCGAGCGCCCGGCGCCCGCCTGCGCCTGCCGCACCGAGCATCCCGCCGCGCGCGAGCGCGCCGCCACCGGAGAGCGCGGCGAGCGCTCCGGTGCGCGTGCGGCCAGAGAGATGGTTGCCGGCGGTGGTCCGCAGCGCGCCGCCGAGGCGGTCGCCGAAGGCGGCGAGCTTCGCCGTCGCGCCAGTGGCGGCAGCCTGCGCTGGAGTGCGCTGCCCTCCCCCGCCCTGACCGGCGAGCGCGAGCGCGCCGCTGACCTGGCCGAGCACGACGCCGCCGAGCGCCATGCCGATCTTCAACGCGACGCCGGTCGCGGCGATCGAGCCGACGGCGAGCATCAGGCCGCCGATCAACTCCTTGAGCTTGCCGGAGCCGGCGACGGCTCCGGCGGCGGTGTTGGCGTCGTTCATCAGCAGCGCGCCGATGGCAAAGACGACGGTCCAGACGACCGGGATCGCGAGCAACCCGACGGTGGCGGTGATCCATGCCTGGGTGATCGCCTGGCCGCGCTCGGTCGCGGCGATGCCGGGCATCAGCACGCCGGTCACGTAGAGCAGCGCCCCGGCGACGAGGATCATCAGCTTGAGCACGACCAGGCCGACGAGCAGCGCGGCAGCGACGAGCAGCAGCAGCGCGCCGAGCATCGGCACGCCGCGCAGCGCGCCGGCGCCGACGATGAACTCGAACTGCTCGTTGAGGCCACGCTCGACTGCGGGGATGCGGATGATCGCTCGGGTGAGCTGGTTCGCGGCGGTCGCGAGCTGCGCCCACGCGAACGGGTAGATCAGGACGAGCGCAACCGAGACCAGGGCGCGGGTGAACGGGGCGATCGGGTGGTCGTTGCCGACGCCGAGCGTCGCCCGTCCGATCGCGACGGTGAGGCTGAGCGGGATCAGCGTCACCCCGACCCATGTCAGGACGCCGCGCAGGGTGTTGACGCCGCCGAAGGCGTAGCCGCCGGCGCCGGCTCCCCCGGCCGCGTAGTTCGGGACCGAGACGACCCAGGCGACGAAGTTCAGCGCCTCCTTGGCGAGCCAGTCGGGGATCAGCGCGTCAGCGATCCCGGCGAGCAGGTTCGTGACGAACCCGGCGGCTTGTTCGACGCCCCACTCCAGGCCGCCGAGAACTTGGTCTTTGACCCAGCCGAACGGGTCGATGCCGGCGACCGGGAGGCTCATGCCAGCACGGCGGGCACGCCGACCAGGAGCAGCAGCAGGCCGAGACCGGCCTTGAACAGCCAATCGGGCGCCGACCGCACGCCGAAGATCAGCGCCCCGGCCGCAGCGGTGAGGAACAAGCCGATCGCGGTCAAGATCAGCCACTCCGCGTTATCGGTCAACTGCGAGACGAGCTCCTTGAAGGCGCCGCCGCCACGCGGCTGAACACCGTTGAGACCGGCGGCCCGCAGCGCGTGGAGCAGGCCGAAGTTCAGCAGCACGACGACCGCCGCGACGGCGGCGACGATCTGCTCGCGGCTCGGGCGCGGCACCCTCCAAGCGCCGAGCTGGTGAAGGTGGGCTCGGGCAGTGTGCATCGGATGTCCTCCTGTCGCTGGGTTCATGGGCGGGCGAGATCGACGACGCGGCCCGTCGGCGCGTAGGGCAGGTCGGGCGAAGGCGCTGCGAACACCGCGACCGGCCCGCGCAACCGGGCGGGAACGCGCAGCCGAAAGCGCCCTGCCGCATCGGGGTGGGTGACGCGCTCGCTGCGCCAGCCGCCGGGGCGGCGGGAGGCGAGCAGCAGCCGGACGTCGGCGCCGCGCCGCACGCGGCCGACGACGACCGCGGCGCCGCCGTGGCGACGGACGCGCAGAGCGAGGTCGACGCGCACGGTCGCGCGCACGGGCGCCGACACGGCCTGGGTGTCGCCGTCGGCGAGATGCCGCGCGCGGTAGACGTGGCTGCCGTGGAGGCCGGCGATCCGCCAGCGGCCGTCCTCCCGGACCAGGTCGAGCTTGGCCTCCTTGCCGTC
>CBFGZN010000129.1:0-7569 GCA_965653255.1 uncultured Solirubrobacterales bacterium
CCGTGCTCGGCTCCGCGGCTCCGCTGGGACTCCGCCCCGTCCCTGGCACGTTTGGGGTGTAGGGCGCATTCGTTGGTCGACGGGAGGGGCTCCGCCCGGACGCTCCGCTCGCTACGCCTGCGCGCGTAAACGCAAAATCGTCGCCACCCGCGGAAGCGACGCTGACAGCTCGGATACTGCTGAGAGCCGAGAAGCAGACGGCCTGCATTTGCTTCTCGGCTTGCCCAGCTACTTGGCTTTGCGCACGCCCTTGAAGGGCTTGCCGTCCAATTTCTGATCCATGAATCGGCCAGTTCCGCTATCGCGCTTCACCCAGTTGCCTGAAGGCGACTTGAACTGTGAGCGATTACGAACTGCGCCATTCCGGTGCCCGTCGCCAGACGGAGGATTGGTTGCCATTGGCTTGTCGTCCTTTCTGCCGCCTAGTTGTTCGTGGCGGTTGCCACACGACGGCGACAGAATCGTTACTAATCCATCAGACGGAAAAGGCGAACAAGTGTTCCCGTGGGTCGCTACTTGTCTTCGGCCGCGCCCAACTCACCGAGATCAAAGGCATCTTTGGGTCGGCCGGTGCCCGTCTTCATGGAACGCAATTGGTCCTTCGTCGCGACGTGAACACGCTGGTCATCTACCTCGACAAGCTGAGCTGGCATTAGGTCTCGATAGGGAGGAATTGTTCCGACGTGGTTCAGAATGTGGATCTGTCCGTGCCGCGTATTGAACAGGCGGTCCTCACGTCTGACGAGTGTCTCTTGAGTCAGCGGAGTGGTTGGGTCGGTCGCGTGTTCAGCTTCAAGGTCTGTCAAGGCTTTCGCGAGACGAGCGGCGTTGTCCCAAGATTGGTCGACGACGATGTCAATGTCCTCGGTTGCACGTACGACTCCCCATGCAGCGACCGCAAAGCCACCGACGACCACATAGCTGACGTCGTGCCGATTGAGGGCGCGGAAGATCGCGACGGCGTCGAAATCCGACTCAGCCGTTGTCATTGATCCGGCGTGCACGGGCCATCTTGAGAGCCTGGTCAGAGAGCTGAGAGGCCTTCTTGATCCGCTCCCCGGGAGTCATAGCGCGATGCCTAGCTATGGCCTCAGGCGTGTTCCAAGTCTTCTGGCTGGGATCGTCACGCGGCTTATCTGCTCTGGACGGCATAAACCAAGGATCGCATGCCGACGCGACGTCTGAGACCTGGCTAGGCGGCCGGCCGGAGGCGGTTGAAGAGGGCGGTTGCGTCGGTGGCCTCTAGGTGGGCGACTTTGGAGGTGGTGCCGGAGGCGACGGTGATCGAGATGTCGGCGAGCTCTGCCTCGCGTTGGAAGGTGGTTTGGGCGAAGGAGTGGTCTTGGAGGCGGGTGGAGCGGGCGATTAGGGTGCGGCGGGTGATCGAGCCTTGGCGAAGTAAGAGGCGACTGGTGTCGAGGTGCGAGCCGGCGGAGCGGTAGCGGGCGAGGCCGTCGAGGGCGGCTAGGGCTGTTAGGACCGGGATCGCGGGCCAGGTGACTGGCCAGGCGAGGGTGGCCGCAATCGTGAGCAGCAGGATGGTGAGGGTGCCGGGGAGGATGTAGCGGCGGATGGCGCGGTGGGGTGGGCGTGTGTATTCGGCGGGGGTATCGGTTCCGGCGAGGGCGGGGACGAAGGGGGCGAGTTGGGCGTCGGGGTCGGCGATCGGGACGGGTGGGAAGAGGGTGCGAGCGGCGGAGGGCTCGGAGCCGTAGCCGGCGGTCTCGAGGCGGACGGAGCAGAGGCCGAAGGGGCGGCGGAATGGGCCCTCGGCGACCGAGATGGCGTGCACGCGGCGGAGTGGAACGCTGGTAGCGCGGCGCTGAAGGAAGCCGCGGTGGATGCGCAGATGGTCTCCGTCGCGGGTGACTGAGAAGCCGGCGAAGGCGACGAGTGAGCCGAGGAAGGAGAGCAGCCAGGCCGCGAGGACGGCGGCGGCAATCAGCAGCAGGATGGCGTCGGTCTCAGTCGGGAGGCGGTCCGCGAGGGTGTTGGCGCCCTGCTGGCCGAGCAGGTCGTTGCCGACGGCGAAGGCGCCGCCGACGAGTGGCAGCAGCATGCCGAGCTGGGGTGCGGTCAGGCCGACGAGGATCAGGCCCCCGGGCGAGAGGCGCCACTCGGGCAGGTCGGTGACGATCTCCTCGGGGAGGCCGGCGGCTGCGCGCAGGCGGGCGGTCTCGGCGGGGCTGACGGCGCGCAGGACGATCTCGCCCTTCTCGCCGCCGCCGGCCGTCTGGACGTGGAGCTCGTTGACGCCGAAGATGCGCTGGACGGGTCCTTGCGTGATGTCGATCGAGTGGACGCGGGCCAGTGGGATGACGGTCTCGTCGGGTGAGATGACGCCGTGGCGGTGGCGGATCGAGCCCTCGGCGATCTCGTAGGTCTCGGCGCGCCAGCGGATATAGCCCGTTGCCACGGCGACGGCGGCTCCGACGACGCCGAGCAGTACGAGGACCGTGCCGAGGTTGCCGGACTGCGAGCCGAGCACGAGCAGCACCACGACGCTGAATAGAGCGTTGCGGACGTCGTCGAGGGCTGAGAGGGCGGCGCCGGCGGGGTGGAGGCGGCGTGGAGCGAGGATTGGGCCGGGCTGTGCCGGGCCGGTGGGGTCGCCGGCCGACGGTTCGTCAGGTGCCGATGGTGCCTCGGCATCTGGATCGTTCGGGTCTACGTGCTCGTCAGACATCGTCCGGCCGTTGCGCCAGTTGGGCGATCCGGTCGCGAATGCGGGTGGCCTCGTCGGGCTGGAGGGCTGGAATGCGGTGCGAGTCGCCCGCGGTGTGGATGACGACCGCGCGCAGGCCGAGCTGGTCCGAGAGCCAGGTGCGTTGGGTGTCGACGTGCTGGACGCGGATTGTCGGGATCAGCGTGCGGGTGACGACGAGGACGCCGCGGCGCAGGTCGATCTCGTCGTCGCGTAGCTCGTAGCGCCAGTTGCTCCAGCGGCGCTGGGGCTCGACTACGAGGCCGGCGAGGACGATCAGTACGACGGCGACGCGGATCGCGGTCGGGATCCAGCCGGGCGCGTCGCTGCGCTCGAGCGCGCCGGCGCCGGCGAACGCGACGAAGACGAGTGGGACTGCCCAACCGAGCGAGCGGCCGGCGAACAGCAGCCGCGCCTGGCTCGGCAGCCGTTGGGTGGGCTCAGAGTCGGGCGTCAACGACCATCGCGCCGAACAGCAGCGCGAGGTAGAGCAGCGAGTAGAGGTAGAGGCGCAGCGCCGCCTGGCGGCTGGGGTTGCGGTAGAGCTGGATGGCGAAGGCGATGAAGACGCCGCCAAGTGCGACCGAGGCGACCAGGTACGGCACGCCGAAGCCGCCGGCGCAGAACGGCAGCTGGGTGATCGCGTAGAGCAGCAGCGAGTAGAGGACGATCTGACGGCGTGTCTCCTGCTCGCCGCGGACGACCGGCATCATCGGCACGCCGACCTTCGCGTACTCGTCCTTCATCAGCAACGAGAGCGCCCAGAAGTGCGGCGGCGTCCAGTAGAAGACGATCGCGAACAGGTAGAGCGCAGTCCAGCTCAGGCTGCCGGTCGCAGCCGCCCAGCCGACGAGCGGTGGGACCGCGCCGGCGGCGCCGCCGATCACGATGTTCTGCGGGGTCGAGCGCTTCAGCCAGACGGTGTAGACGAGCGTGTAGCCGAGGAAGCCCGACAGCGACAGCACCGCGGCGAGCGGGTTGACGCCGACCGCGAGCACGACGAAGGCGAGCGCAGCGAGCGTGATCCCATAGATCAGCGCGGCGCGCGGCGAGACGCGGCCGGAAGCGACCGGGCGGTCGGCGGTACGCGCCATCTGGGCGTCGATGTCGCGGTCATACCAGTGGTTGACCGCTCCGGCGCCGCCGGCCGACAGATAGCCGCCGAGGCAGGTCAGCAGGACGAGTCCGATCGACGGGTCGCCGGCGATGTACATCGTCGTGACCGTCGTGAAGATCAGCAGCGACTGGACCTTCGGCTTGGTCATCTCGACGTAGTCGGAGACGACTTGGCGCGCCCGCGAGCTCGCGCGCGGGGCGGCGGCTACGGCTGTCTGGCTGGTGACTCCCTCGGGCATCGTCGTCTCAGGCGGTCAGCGCCTCGCGGCTGGACGCGCCGGTCGAGGACTCTACGGGCTTTGGGATGCGGAAGAGCTGGAAGGTCAGGCCGACGAGCGTCCCCCAGAGCAGCGTTCCGAGCGCGAGGTGCAGCACGATCAGCGCCTCGTACTCGTCGAGCCACACGTTGAGCGCGCCGACGAGCAGCTGGCAGCCGAGGATGCCGAGCGCGATCCAGGCGTTGCGCACGACGCCGGGGCTCGGCCGCCGGCGCAGCGCGAGCACGACCAGCGTCAGCACGAAGAAGGTCGTCAGGTAGACGAAGACGCGGTGGGTGAGGTGGATGTCGACCAGCCGCGTGTCGCCGAACGGCAGGAAGCCGCCGTTGCAGGTCGGGAACTCCTTGCCGCAGGCGTGGTGGGCGCCGTCGCCGAGCTGATAGTCGGCGCGGCCGTAGTTCTGGGTGCCGGCCATGTAGCCGCCGGCGACGATCGTGCAGAAGGCGAGGCCGCTCGTGACGATCGCCAGCGGGCGGAAGCCGCGGCCGCCGTCGGCGGGCTCGGCGCCCTGGTTCTCCGGCTTCGAGGCGCGCCAGATGAAGATCGTCAGCGCGAAGAAGATCATCGCGAGGCCGAGGTGGGTGGCGACGAGCGTCTCGTCGAGGTTGTTCTCGACGGTCGCGGCGCCGAGCAGGCCCTGGGCCATCACCAGCACCGCCGCGGTGGTCGCCGCGCGCACCAGCGCGCGGTTGCCGCGATGACGGCGCCAGGCGAGGACCGCCAGCGCGATCATCATCAGGCCGACGATCCCGGCGACCGTGCGGTGCGAGTACTCGATGATCGTGTTGATGTCGAGTCCCGGCACGACGTTGCCGTTGCAGAACGGCCAGCCATGGAAGCCGGAGTCGGCCGGACCGCAGCCGAGCCCGGAGTCCGACACGCGGACGATCCCGCCGATGATCACCAGCAGGAACGTCATGAAGATCGTGGCTAGCGCAAGCCGGCGGTAGGCGAGATCCTCGCCCGCCGCTGAGGGGGAGGTCACGTGCCGGAGGCTACCGGCTGCGCCACGCTGCCGGCGGCCTCGCCGGACCGTGCGACCTCACGACGGATGTCCTTCATCGGCTCGACCGAGCGGACGCGCGGGACGACGTCGAAGTTGTTGACCGGCGGGGGCGACTGGACGTACCACTCGAGCGTGTTGCCCTTCCACGGGTCGTTGCCGGCGACCTTGCCGTGCTTGTAGGAGCGCAGCGCGTTGATCACCGTCAGCAGCACGCCGATGCCGAGCATGAACGAGCCGATCGTCGAGATCATGTTGTAGCCGCCGACGCCGAGATCGCCCGAGTAGTCGTAGACGCGGCGCGGCATGCCCGACAGGCCCGCGGAGTGCTGGACCAGGAAGGTCAGGTTGAAGCCGATGAACATCACCCAGAACGAGAGCTTGCCGAGCCCCTCGCTCATCATCCGGCCGGTCATCTTCGGGAACCAGTAGTAGATGCCCGCGAAGATGCCGAAGACCGAGCCGCCGAACAGCACGTAGTGCAGGTGGGCGACGACGAAGTAGCTGTCGTGGAGCTGCCAGTCGACGGGGAAGACGGCCAGGATCACGCCCGAGATACCGCCGATCACGAACAGCGCCGGTAGCGCCGCCGCGAAGTAGAGCGGCGTCTTGAAGACGATCGAGCCCTTCCACAGCGTCGCGATCCAGTTGAAGATCTTGATGCCGGTCGGCACCGCGATCGCGAACGAGGACAGCATGAAGAAGATCAGCACGACGGTTGACGTCGGCGTCGTGAACATGTGGTGCGCCCAGACCAGCAGGCCGAGGAACGCGATCGCCACCGTCGCCGCCGCGATCGCCTTGTAGCCGAAGATCGGCTTGCGCGAGAAGACCGGCAGGATCTCCGAGATGATCCCGAAGGCCGGCAGGATCATGATGTAGACCTCGGGGTGGCCGAAGAACCAGAACAGGTGCTGCCAGAGCATCGGGTCGCCGCCGCCGGTCGGGTCGAAGAAGGCGGTGCCGAAGTGGCGGTCGGTCAGCAGCATCGTCACCGCGGCCGCGATCGCCGGCAGCGCCGCGATCAGCAGGTAGCTGTAGACGAGGATCGACCAGACGAAGAGCGGCATCCGGCCCCAGCTCATGCCGGGAGCGCGCATGTTGTGGATCGTCGCGACGAAGTTGATCGCGCCGACCAGCGACGACAGGCCGGTGAGATGGATCAGGAAGATCCAGGCGTCGACGCCGCCGCCGGGCATGTAGGCGTCGTCGGAGAGCGGGGCGTAGGAGGTCCAGCCGGCCTGTGGCGGCTCCCAGAAGAGGCTGGCGTAGAAGGCGATCCCGCCGAAGGCGAGCAGCCAGAACGAGAGCGCGTTCAGCCGCGGGAAGGCCATGTCGCGCGCGCCGATCATCAGCGGCACGAAGTAGTTGCCGAACGCCGCCATCACCGGGACGATGAAGAGGAAGATCATCGTCGTGCCGTGCATCGAGACGAGCCCGTTGTAGGTCTCGGCGTTGAGCAGCGTGCTGTCCGGCTGCGCGAGCTGGAGCCGCATCAGCAGCGCCTCGACGCCACCGAGGATGAAGAAGACGAAGGTGGCGACGAAGTACATGATTCCGATCTTCTTGTGATCGGTCGGCGTCAGCCAGGAGAGCCAGCCCTTCGGCTCGGCCGGCAGACCGTGCATGACGATCTCCGGGCGGAGGGCTGTGGTGTCGTTGGTGGCCACGGTCTAGCGGTCCTTCCTCTGCTCGGCAAGCGCCTCTTGGGAAGCCTTGATGTCGGCCTTTTGGCGCTCGAGGAAGGCGGTGTACTCCACGGGCGACACAGCCTTCACGCGCGCGCGCATGTCGGCGTGGCCGGAGCCGCAGAGCTCGGCGCACTGGCCGATGTAGGTGCCCTCCTTGGAGATCTTGAACCAGGTCTTGTTGACGAAGCCCGGGACGGCGTCCATCTTGCCGCCGAGCTTCGGGATCCACCATGAGTGGATGACGTCGGACGCGGTCAGGTTCAGGACGACGGTCGTGTCGGTCGGGACGATCATCTCGTAGTAGCTGAAAGCGCCGCCGGGATAGTCGTAGCGCCACAGGTACTGCTGGCCGTTGACGTCGATCGTCAGGTTCTCGCTCGAGCCCTTCGGCGGCGCAGGCTGGTCGATCGACGCGACCTCGACGCCCTGCGCGAGACCGTCCGGGCCGGAGGCCGGCGGGTTCTTGATGTCGCCGAGGTAGAGGAAGGTGACGAGCGCCAGCACGACGCAGATCACCGCCGCGCCGATGGTCCAGCCGAGCTCGAGTGGCGTGTTGCCATGGATCTGCTCACCCTCCTGCGGGCCGCCGCGGCGGGCGCGGTACTTGACGAGCGCCCAGATCAGCGTGCCCTCGACGAGGATGAAGATCACGATGCCGACGTAGAGGATGATCTTGTAGAGCGAGTCGATCTTGTCCGCGTTCGGCGAGCCGCCCGACTCCGGCGTGAACATGTCCGCCATCGCCGTCGGCGCGATCAGCAGCGCCAGCAGAGCACC
>CBFGZN010000130.1:0-7310 GCA_965653255.1 uncultured Solirubrobacterales bacterium
CCCGGTCGGTGATCGACCTCTACCAACCGGGCGCCGCCACCCCGCCCGATGTCGCTTGAGCGGTCACCGTCTCGGTCCCCTGGCGACCGGGGCGTTCCGGCAACGGCAAACACATGATCGGGTCCCGGCCGACAGTTCTATTCGCGCGCCGCGGGCCGCCAGCCGCGTCGGTGACCCGCGCGGATGGCGACAACGGCCACTCCGATGAGGAGCGCGGCGCCGGCGCCGGCCGCGGCGAAGATGAGGGCGGCGCGTTGCGACGTGGCGCGGCGCCGCTGGGCCGCCTGCTCCGCGGGGTTGTCCGCGGGCATCGTCGCCACCGGTGGGGTCTCCATGGCCCTGGTGTTCAGGGACTGGGTGACCGCGCGGTACGGGTTCAGGATGCCGAAGCCGTATTCGCCGCTGTACGGGCCGGCCGGGGACGGGTCCGCGGTTGCCGCGATCCGCTGTGCGACCTGCTCGGGTGTGGAGCCGGGATAGCGCTGCAGGATCAGGGCGGCGGTCGCGGCGACCAGTGGCGTGGCGGCGGAGGTGCCGGTGAACTCCGTCTGTCCGGCACGCCGCGCGGCCGCGGTGACCCGCTCGCCGGGCGCGACGACATCGACGAATCGGCCGTGCCCGGAGAAGTCGAGGACCTTCCCGGTGCTGTCGATCGCACCGACGCCGATCACCCCGGGATAGTCGGCAGGGAACGGAGTCGGGTTCCCGTGCTGCTCCGATCCGTCGTTGCCGGTGGCGGCGACGACCACGACGCCGCGCTTGACCGCGGCCGCCACGGCTTCACGAACGCCAGTGTCGTTGGACGTGGTGGTCAGCGACAGGTTGATGACGTCGGCGTCACCGCCGCCCGGCTCGGCCGCCCACGCGATCGCCTCGGCGAACCGCCGCACCGACGCGGTGTCACCTACCTGGGTACCGTCGGCGGACTCGGTCTGTTCAGACACGCGGACCGGGACGATCGTGGCGTCCGGCGCGAGCCCGCTGAACGGAGTCCCCGGCACCTTCCTGGCCGCGATGATGCTGGCCACCATCGTGCCGTGCCCGTTGCAGTCCTGCCGTCCGTCGGTGCCGCCGCGCAGGAAGTCACGGCCGGCCACGACGGCGCCCCGAGCCTCGAGGTGAGGACTCGTCGCGTCGACCCCGGAGTCGATCACCGCGACGCGGATCCCTGACCCGGTGGCCAGCGGCGTCAGGCGATCGATGACATACATCTGTTGGACGAAGGGCACCGCGGTCACCGCCGGCGACGGCGCGGGGGTTCCGCAGGTGGCACCGACCTTGCCGGCCGGCACCACCGACACCGCGACCAGGCTCACGGCGGCCGCGACGTTACCGAGGCCGTACACAGCGCTGCTCCTCACCGCGCGCCCGGCGCGTCAGTCCGCGGGACAGCGACCCGGTAGGTCCCGTCGGTGCTGCTGACCCCGGTCGCGGTGACCAAGGACAACATCCAGGACACGATCATCAAGGACGATTTCTGGACGGTGAAGCAGATCTGCACTCCGCAGTACGCGGCGGCGTGCAAGCAGGCAGGTATCCAGTGAGCAATGGAGCGCCTGTGCTGGCGCTGGAGAAGGTCAGCAAGAGCTTCGGCGCGGTGCAGGCGCTCCAGGACGTCGACTTCGAGGTGCGGCCAGGTGAGGTGGTCGCCCTCGTCGGCGACAACGGGGCCGGGAAGTCAACGCTGGTGAAGGCGATCGCCGGCATCCACTCGATCGACGACGGCCGGATCCTCTTCGAGGGTCAGCCGGTCAAGGTCTCGCGGCCGACCGATGCGGTCGGCCTCGGGATCGCGACCGTCTACCAGGATCTCGCGCTCTGCGACAACCTCGACGTCGTCGAGAACCTGTTCCTCGGCCGCGAGGAGCGCGGCGGCGGAATCGCGAGCGTCACCCGTCAGCTCGACGAGACGTCGATGGAGCGTCAGGCGCACGAGCTGCTCGACAACCTCGCGGTGACGATCACCGACGTCCGCTCGGAGGTCGGCACGATGTCCGGCGGTCAGCGCCAGCAGGTGGCGATCGCCCGCTCGCTGCTCGGCGAGCCCAAGGTCGTGATGCTCGACGAGCCGACGGCGGCGCTCGGCGTGCGCCAGACCGCGCAGGTGCTGGCGTTGATCAAGCGGCTGCGCGAGCAGGGCCACGGTGTGGTCGTGATCAGCCACAACCTCGCCGACGTCTTCGAGGTCGCCGACCGGATCGTCGTGCTGCGGCTCGGACGACTGGCGGCTGTCTACGACGCGAAGGAGACGAGCAACGAGGAGGTGGTCGGCGCGATCACCGGCGCTAGCGACCCGACCACCGGCGACCTCGGACCCGCGGTGAGCGACGTGATGGACGCCGCCAGGCGCCGCGATGCGCCACCCGGCGAGACACCGGACGGCGAGCCCACCGAGCGCGAGAGCGGAGGTGCGTCATGACCGCGGAGGCGACAACAGCCGAGCCGGCGCCGAGCGGCGGAGGCGATCACGACGAGAAGCCGATGAAGGGCTTCGCCCGGCGCTTCATCGAGGGCGATCTCGGCGAGCTGCGCGTGCTGATCGTGCTGGCGGTCATCTGGGCGATCTTCCAGAGCCAGGAGGACCGCTTCCTCAGCGCAACCAATCTGACCAACCTGCTGCTGCAGATCACGGCGATCGGGCTCGTCTCGGTCGGTGTCGTTCTGGTCTTGCTGCTCGGCGAGATCGACTTGTCGGTCGGCGCCGTCAGCGGGCTGTGCGCCGCGGTCATGGCCGTCTTGAGCGTCAAGCACGGTTGGTCTCCGTATCTCGCGATAGCTGCCGCGGTTTTGGTCGGCACCGCGATCGGGTGCTTCCAGGGATCGGTGTTCACCCAGTTCGGGGTGCCGTCATTCGTCGTCACGCTCGCCGGGTTGCTTGCATGGCAAGGCGCGCAGCTGGAGGTACTCGGGACGACGGGCACGATCAACATCACCGACCCGAAGATCACCGGGCTGACGAGCACGTTCTACGAGGGCGCGACCGGCTGGGCGATCGCGATCGTCGGGATCGCCATCTACGCCGCGGTATCGCTGCTCACCTGGCGGCGCAAGTCGGCCGCCGGGCTGCGCGTACAACCACTCGGTGCGCTCGTTCTGCGCCTGGCGCTCGCCACGGTGGCGATCCTCATAGCGGTTGCCGTCCTCAACGACGATCGCGGCGTCCCGCTCGCCGCGCTGATCCTCGTCGGCTTCGTGATCCTGTTCCAGTACATCACCACGAAGACGACCTTCGGCCGTCACATCTTCGCGGTCGGCGGCAACGACGAGGCCTCCCGACGCGCCGGAATCAAGGTCAAGCGAATCCGCGTCGTGGTCTTCATGATCGCCTCGTCGATGGCAGCGATCGGCGGCATAATGGCCGCCTCGCGACTGCTAGCGGTCAACCAGTCCTCGGGCGCCGGCGACTTCCTGCTACTGGCGATCGCCGGACCGGTCATCGCCGGCACCAGCCTCTTCGGCGGCCGCGGCTCCGTCTGGACCGCGCTGCTGGGCGCGCTGGTGATCGGCTCGATCTCCAACGGCATGGACCTGCTCGCGCTCGAGTCCTCAGTCAAGTTCATGGTCACCGGCGCGGTGTTGCTGATCGCGGTGATCATCGACGCGCTGGCGCGCAACAGGAGGCAGGCGACGGGAAGGGTCTGACCGAGCTTCGGGCGGTGGTTGAGCAGGCCGGGTCCCACGCCAACCCCCCGGGGACCCGGCCTCCTCATCCCCCGCCGGCTCGCCTGGCGGCGTCATCGGCCCCTCGCGTGCTGGCGCACGCCACGGGGCCTGCTTCCTTGCCAGCCGAGCCGGACCTAGGCAGCCGGGACCGGCTCGACGTCACCGCGCCGCGCGGCCTCAGCGTGCTCGCGACTGTCGCGTGAGGAGATCAGCACGGCGGCGAGGATCGCACCGAGGACCGCGAAGCCGGCGCAGACCAGGAACGCGTCCTGGAAGCCCTCGGTCAGCGCGACGAGGCGGTTGGTCTCGCCGGAGGCGAAGGCGTCCGCGGTCGTCGAGTTCGCGACCGTCGCGGCGATCGCGAGCCCGAGCGCGCCACCGACCTGCTGCGACGTGTTGATCAGGCCCGAGGCGAGCCCAGCCTCGTCGGGACGGGTACCGGTGACCGCGGCGATCGTCACCGGGACGAACGCGAAGCCGAGCCCGACCGCGACGATCATCGACGGGAACAGCACGTCGCCGAGGTAGGTGCCGTTCGGCGCCGAGACCTGCGAGAACCAGAGCAGCCCGACCGAGATCAGCAGCATGCCGGTGATCAACGTCGGCTTGAAGCCGACGCGCGTCACGAGCTGCGACGCCCCACCGGCGCTGAGGATGATCAGGATGCTCAGCGGCACGTAGGAGAGCCCGGCCTTGAGCGGCTCGTAGCCGAGCACCTGCTGCAGGTAGAGAGAGATGAAGAAGAACATCGAGAACAGCGACATGCCAACGAGCAGCCCGACGATGTTCGCGCCGGTCAGTGTGCGCAGGCGGAAGATCGTGAACGGCATCAGCGGGGATTTCGAGCGCGACTCGATCGCGATGAAGACAACCAGCAGCGCCAGTGCGCCGGCGAGGATCAGCAGCGTCTCGGACGAGCCCCAACCCGCATCGACGGTGTTGACGAGGCCGTAGACGAGCAGCGCCAGGCCCGCGGTCACCGACACCGCACCCGGGACATCGAACGACGTCGCGTCCGGGTGGCGGCTCTCCATCAGCAGCCGCGGCGCCAGGAAGGCGACGATCGCCGCGATCGGCACGTTGACCAGCAGCACCCACTCCCAGCCGAGGTACTCGGTCAGCACGCCGCCGAGCAGCACGCCCGCCGCGCCACCGGCACCGGCGACCGCGCCCCAGACCCCGAGCGCCTTATTGCGCTCTGCGCCCTCGGCGAAGGTCGTGGTGACGATCGAGAGCGCCGCCGGCGAGATGATCGCGGCGCCGAGTCCCTGCACCGCGCGGGCGGCGATCAGCTGCGCCTCGCTGCCGGCGAGACCGCCGGCCAGCGAAGCCACGCCGAACAGCAGCGCACCGACGATGAACATCCGCCGGCGGCCGAGCAGGTCGGCGAGCCGGCCGCCGAGCAGCAGGAAGCCGCCGAAGGTCAATGTGTAGGCGTTGACGACCCACGACAGGTTCTGCTGCGAGAAGTCGAGATCGCGCCCGATCGAGGGCAGCGCCACGTTGACGATCGACGCGTCGAGCACGACGATGAACTGGGTCGCGGCCAGCAGCAGTAGGGCGAGGCCCTTCGAGCGGCCGTTCTCGAGCGTCGTCATGGTCGTCGGTCTCCTAAGACGGGGGCAGGCGCAAGTCCGGCGAGCTTACTAAAGGTGAGCAGGGATGGTCAGGCGCGCCGATTGGAGCTAGTGTCGCCCCAGCCTATGGAGCGTACGCTTTCGATCCTCTCACCACCGCGAGCGCTGCCAAGCGTGACGGCGCGGCCACACGGGCTGCTCGAGGCGCCTCGGCCCGGCGGCGGCGACTCGATCCTGTACAGCGACGTTCTCAGCGGCGGCGTCTACCGCGTCCCTGTAGACGGCAACCGCGAGCCAGAGACGGTGGTGCCGAAACGACGCGGCATCGGCGGCATGGTGACCCACACCAATGGCGGGATCGTCGTCACCGGACGCACCGTGGTACACGTCGACGGCGACCTCCAGCGCGAGCTGCTGTCGCTCGACGGCGTAGCGGGATTCAACGACGTCACGACCGACCCCGCCGGATGCGTGCTGGCGGGCGCGCTGCGCTTCCAGCCCTTCGCCGGTGAGGACCCGGTCCCGACCGAGGTCTGGCGGATCACCGCGCCAGGCGTAGCCGAAATCGCCGCCGAGGGCATCGACTGGCCGAACGGGATCGCGCTCACCCCCGACGGCAGCTCGCTGTACGTCTCCGACACCGCCAACGGCGTCGTGTGCGTCTTCAGGTCTGGCAGTACCAGGGGCGACGTCTTCACGCGGCCGTCGACCGGCACCGTCGACGGGCTCGCGCTCGACGAGGAGGGCGGCGTCTGGGTCGCGCTCGGCGACGGCGGCATCGCCCGCTTCGACGGAAACGGCGAGCTCGACGGCTTCGCCGACGTGCCCTCGGCCTTCGTGTCGAGCCTCTGCTTCGGCGGTCGCGACCGCCGCGACGTCTTCATCACGACCGCCGACAACCCGCTCGACCCGGAGAAGGGCGGCACCGTCTTCCACGCGCGCGCCGAGGTGGCGGGCGTCGAGGTCGGCGCGGCGAGGATCTGACGGGACGGCGATGAGCGAGCGCGACGGCATCGAGGCGCTGACCGCGGCGATCGAGCGCTACAACGCGGCCTGGAACGCCCACGACGTCGACGCGGCGATGGCGCTGCACGCGCCCGACATGGTCTTCCAGAACCACACCGCCGGCGAGACCGCGGAGGGTGAGGCGGTCCGCGAGCACATCGCCCAGATCTTCGCCGCGTGGCCCGACATCGAGTTCGCGACGCGACGACTCTACGTGCGCGACGGCCTCGTGGTCCAGGAGTGGACCGCGATCGCCACGCACACCAGCACCTTGCGCCGCGGCGACATCGAGGCGCCGCCGAGCGGCCGCAAGATCCGTTGGGACGGCCTCGACGTAATCCCCTTCGAGGACGGCCTGATCAAGCGCAAGGACGTCTACTCAGACTCCGTCTCGATCCTGCGCCAGGTCGGCCTGCTCGACTGACTCGGCCGGCGAGGCCATAGGCTGCCGCCCCTATGGGAGATCTCAGCGGCAGAACAGTGTTCATGTCCGGCGGCAGCCGGGGAATCGGCCTCGCGATCGCGAAGCGACTCGCCAGCGAGGGCGCCAACGTCGCCTTCGTCGCCAAGACCGACCAGCCGCACCCGAAGCTGCCCGGCACGATCCACACCGCCGCCGCCGAGATCGAGGAGGCCGGCGGCAACGCGCTGCCGATCCTCGGCGACGTGCGTGACGAGGCCCAGGTCGCGGCTGCCGTCGAGCAGGCCGTCGAGCGGTTCGGCGGAATCGACATCTGCGTCAACAACGCCTCGGCGATCAACCTCGCCCCGATGCGCGACCTGCCGCCCAAGCGCTACGACCTGATGCTCGACATCAACGTCCGCGGCACATTCGTCGTTACCCAGGCCTGCCTCCCTCACCTGCGCGAGTCCGACCACGCCCACGTGCTGACGCTCAGCCCGCCGCTGTCGCTCGACCCGCGCTGGCTGAAGGGCCACTCTGCCTACACGGTGTCGAAGTTCGGCATGTCGATGATTACCCTCGGCGTCGCCGCCGACGAGCCATCGATCGCCGCCAACTGCCTCTGGCCGCGCACGATCATCGCCACCGCCGCCGTCCAGAAC
>CBFGZN010000131.1:0-7308 GCA_965653255.1 uncultured Solirubrobacterales bacterium
ATCTGCTTGTCGCCGGCCTCGTTCATCTTCGTGACACGGCCGATCAGACGCTCCTCGACCCACGGGCCCTTCTTGGACGAGCGAGACATCAGCGACCACCCTTCTTGCCACGACGGCGACCGCGCACGATGTAACGGTCAGACGTCTTGTTCTTCTTGCGCGTGCGATAGCCGAGCGTCGGCACGCCCCAGGGCGTGACCGGGTGCCGGCCCGCCGTCGTCGATCCCTCGCCGCCGCCGTGCGGGTGGTCGACCGGGTTCATCGCCGTACCGCGCGTCTGCGGGCGACGGCCCTTGTGACGCGAGCGGCCAGCCTTGCCGAGCGTGATGTTCTGGTGCTCGGCGTTGCCGATCG
Organism: uncultured Solirubrobacterales bacterium; assembly: GCA_965653255.1. Taxonomy (GTDB): domain Bacteria; phylum Actinomycetota; class Thermoleophilia; order Solirubrobacterales; family Thermoleophilaceae; genus JAAYBF01. The sequence goes on from CBFGZN010000131.1 coordinate 355, forward strand.
AGCCGATGCAGGCGCGGCACTCGACGCGCACCATCCGCATCTCGCCGGAGGGCAGGCGCAACGTCGCGTAGTCGCCCTCCTTCGCCACGAGCTGGATCGACGTGCCGGCGGAGCGGCCGAGCTGGCCACCGCGGCCGGCCGTCAGCTCGACGCAGTGGACCGTGGTGCCGGTCGGGATGTTCGCGAGCGGCAGGCAGTTGCCGGTCTTGATCTCGGCGTCCGGGCCGGAGCTGACGACGTCGCCGACGCCGAGCTTCGCCGGAGCGAGGATGTAGGACTTGTCGCCATCGGCGTAGTGGAGCAGCGCGATGTAGGCGGTGCGGTTCGGGTCGTACTCGATCGTCGCGACCTTTGCGGGCACGCCGTCCTTGAGCCGCTTGAAGTCGATCCGGCGGTACTTGCGCTTGGCGCCGCCGCCGCGGTGACGCGAGGTCACGCGGCCGTTGGCGTTGCGTCCACCGCTCTTCTTGAGACCCTCGACGAGCGACTTCTCGGGCTTGTCGCGGGTGACCTCAGCATGGTCGGAGTACGTCGCGAAACGACGGCCCGGGCTGGTCGGCTTGTGCTTGCGAACCGCCATCAGGCGTCCCCTATCTCCTGGCCCTCGAACAGCTCGATGCTGTCCTCGGGGTGCAATGTCACGATCGCCTTCTTCCAAGCGCGGCGCTTGCCGTTGTAGAGACCGCGGCGCTTCGCCTTCGCCTTGACGTTCTGCGTACGAACGTCGAGGACGCGCACGTCGAAGATCGCCTCGATCGCCTGGCGGACCTGCGGCTTGGTCGCGTCGTCGTGGACGCGGAAGGTGTACTTGTTGGCGTTCAGCAGCGCATAGCTCTTCTCGCTGATGACCGGCTTGATGATCACGCTGCGCACGTTCATGCCGCTGCCTCCGCGACGCGCTTGGCCGGCGCGGCCGCAAGCGCCGTCAGACGCTCGATGGCACCGGGCGAAGCGATCAGCCGAGCGGCGCCGATGATGTCGGCGACGCCGGTGTCGTTGGCGTGCAGAACCTTGACGCGGTCGAGGTTGCGGGCGGAGAGCGTGACGTTCTCCTCACCGTCGACGAGCACGATCAGCGTGCTGCCGCCCTCGCCAAAGCCGCTGACCAGCTCGTTGGCGAGCTTGGTCGAGGGCTTGTCGAACGCGTCTACGTCGAGAGCGCCAATCGTGCCGCGGCCCGCGTGAACCGAGAGCACAGACCGCAGCGCGGCGCGACGCTCCTTGCGATTGATCTTGACCGTGTAGGAGCGTGGCTTCGGACCGAAGGCGACGCCGCCACCGGTGCGATGCGGAACCGACAGCGCGCCGACGCGGGCACGGCCGGTGCCCTTCTGGCGCCAGGCCTTGGCACCGGTCATCGAGACCTCGCCGCGGGTCAGCGTCGAAGAGTTGCCGCTACGGCGCGCACGCAGCTCCGCGCGCACGGCGCGATGGACGAGCGGCTCGTTGAACGGCGCGCCGAAGATCGTCTCGTCGAGCGAGACCTTGCCGGTCTTCTTACCGACGTAGGGAGCCTGCGGAGCAGCCATCAGCTCGCCTTCCCATCGGTGCGGATCTCGACGATCGAGCCCTTGGGGCCGGGGACGCTGCCGCGCAGCAGGATCAGGTTCTCGTCGGCGCGCACGTCCACGATCTCCAGGCCCTTCTGGGTCCGGCGCTTGTTGCCCATCTGGCCGGGGCCGCGAATACCCTTGAAGACACGCGACGGGGTCGCGGCCTGGCCGATCGAACCCGGCGCGCGAACGTTGTGCGAGCCGTGCGACACGGGGCCGCGGGAGAAGTTGTGGCGCTTGACGGTGCCCTGGAAGCCCTTGCCCTTGGAGATGCCCGAGACCTTGACGGTCTGGCCCTTCTCGAAGACGTCGCCGACCTTGACCTCGGCGCCGATCTCGAGCTCGGCGCCGGCGTCGCGGAACTCCGCGAGGCGGCGCAGCGGCGGCGCGTCGGCCTTCTTGAGGTGACCGAGCTCCCCCTTGCTGAGGCGCTTCTCGCGCGCCGCGGCGAATCCGAGCTGGACGGCGTCGTAGCCGTCGCGATCGGCGGTCCGCTTGCCGGTCACCCAGCACGGGCCAGCCTCGAGCACGGTCACACGCTCGACGTGGCCGTCCTCGGGGTCGAATACCTGGGTCATCCCCAGCTTGCGTCCTAGCAGTCCGGCCATCAGATGAGCTGGATCTGGATGTCGACGCCGGCGGGGAGATGGTCCAGCCGCTGGAGCGAGTCGACCGTCTTCGGCGTCGGCTGGAGGATGTCGATCAGCCGCTTGTGCGTGCGGATCTCGAAGTGCTCGCGCGAGTCCTTGTCCTTGAACGGACTGCGGATCACGCAGTAGACGTTCTTCTCGGTCGGCAACGGCACCGGGCCGGAGATGCTGGCACCCGTCCGCTGCGCGGTCTCGACGATGTCGCGCGCGGCCGTCTCGATAGCCGAGTGGTCATAGGCCTTGAGCCGGATGCGGATCTTGTTCTGAGTGAGCGTTGCCATGGTGGTTCGCGGGGTGACCTGGGACAGACTCGGGGCGGGCCGTGGTGCTTCGGGCCCGCCCCGATCTAAGTCCTTGTCAACAGCCGTCTTGCTACTCGACGACCTCCGTCACGACGCCCGAGCCGACGGTACGGCCGCCCTCGCGGATCGCGAAGCGCAGGCCGGCGTCCATGGCGATCGGCTGGATCAGCTCGACCGTCATTTGGACGTTGTCGCCTGGCATGACCATCTCGACACCCTCGGGGAGGTTGGCGACACCGGTCACGTCGGTGGTGCGGAAGTAGAACTGCGGCCGGTACCCGTTGAAGAACGGAGTGTGGCGACCACCCTCCTCCTTCTTGAGGCAGTAGACCTCGGCCTTGAACTTGGTGTGCGGCGTGATCGAGCCGGGCTTGCAGAGCACCTGTCCGCGCTCGATCTCCTCGCGCTTGGTGCCACGCAGCAGGCAGCCGACGTTGTCGCCAGCCTGACCCTCGTCGAGGATCTTGCGGAACATCTCGACACCGGTGATCGTCGTGGTGTCGACCTGCTCCTTGATGCCGACGATCTCGACCTCGTCGCCAGTCTGGATGATGCCCTGCTCGATACGGCCGGTCGCGACGGTGCCGCGGCCGGTGATCGAGAAGACGTCCTCGACCGGCATCAGGAACGGCTTGTCGAGCGGACGCTCGGGCTGCGGGATCGTCGTGTCGAGCGCCTCGGCCAGCTCGAGGATCTTCGCCTTGTAGGCGTCGTCGCCCTCGAGCGCCTTGAGCGCCGAGCCCTGGATGACCGGAACGTCGTCGCCCGGGAAGTCGTACTCGGAGAGCAGGTCGCGGACCTCGGCCTCGACCAGCTCGATGAGCTCCTCGTCGTCGACCATGTCGACCTTGTTGAGAAACACGACGATGTACGGGACGCCGACCTGGCGGGCGAGCAGGATGTGCTCGCGCGTCTGGGGCATCGGGCCGTCAGCGGCGGAGACCACCAGGATCGCGCCGTCCATCTGCGCGGCGCCGGTGATCATGTTCTTGACGTAGTCGGCGTGACCGGGACAGTCGACGTGGGCGTAGTGACGGTTCTCCGTCTGGTACTCCACGTGCGAGGTCGCGATCGTGATGCCGCGCTCCTTCTCCTCCGGAGCGTTGTCGATCTCGTCGAAGCTCTTGGCCTCGCCGCCCTGAGCCTCGGCCAGGACACTGGTGATCGCCGCGGTCAGCGTGGTCTTGCCATGGTCGACGTGACCGATGGTGCCGACGTTGCAGTGCGGCTTGTCGCGCTCGAACTTCTCCTTCGCCACTGGGTACTACTCCTTTCGAAAACTCGTTACGGCCGGCCTGTCGCGCTGGGCGAAGGCGAACCATCGAAACATACTCGTTATGCGTTCGCTCCGACCGGCTCCCCGGTCCGACTCTCGACTACCTCGTCGGCGATATTGCCGGGAACCTCCTCGTAACGGTCGAACTGCATCGAATAGTTCGCCCGTCCCTGCGTGTTGGAGCGCAGGTCGGTCGCGTAACCGAACATCGACGCCAGCGGCACGCTCGCCTGGACCACCAGCGCGTTTCCGCGCGGCTCCTGGCTCTCGACGCGCCCGCGGCGGCTGGAGAGATCGCCGATGACCGTGCCGAGGAAATCGTCCGGTGTCGTGACCTCGACGGCCATGATCGGCTCGAGCAGGATCGGCTTGGCCTGACGTGCGGCCTCCTTCAGCGCCCGCGAGCCGGCAACCTTGAAGGCGATCTCCGAGGAGTCGGTGTCGTGCGACTTGCCGTCGACCAGCGTGGCGCGCACGTCGACCATCGGGAATCCGGCCTTGACGCCCGACTCGAGCGCCTCCTCGATCCCCTTCTCGACGGCGTTGATGAACTCCGACGGGACGGAGCCGCCCTTGGTCTTGTTGAGGAACTCGAAGCCAACGCCCGGCGCCGGCTCGAGGTCGATGTAGACCACGCCGTACTGGCCCGAGCCACCGGTTTGGCGGATGAACTTGCCCTCGACCTTGTTGGCGGTGCCGCGCACCGTCTCGCGGTAGGCGACCTGGGGGCGCCCGACGGCGGCCTCGACATTGAACTCGCGCTTCATGCGGTCGACCAGGACCTCGAGGTGCAGCTCGCCCATGCCGGAGATGACGGTCTGGCCGGTCTCCTCGTCTGTGCGGATGCGGAAGGTCGGATCCTCCTCGGCGAGGCGGCCGAGCGCGACGGCCATCTTCTCTTGGTCGGCCTTCGTCTTCGGCTCGATCGAGACGTGGACGACGGGCTCCGGGAAGGTGATGTTCTCGAGCTTGATCGGCGCATCCGGCGCGCAGAGCGTGTCGCCAGTGGAGGTCTGCTTGAGACCGACGCCGGCGGCGATGTCGCCCGCGTAGATCATCTCCTCCTCCTCGCGATGGTTGGCGTGCATCATCAGGATGCGGCCAACGCGCTCGGTGCGACCGGTCGACGGGTTCAGCACCCGGCCACCGGCCTCGAGCTTGCCGGAGTAGACACGGAAGTAGGTCAGCTTGCCGACGAACGGGTCGGACATCACCTTGAAGGCGAGCGCCGCGAACGGCTCGTCGTCGGAGGCCGGGCGGGTCGCCTCGGTGCCCTCGCCATCACTGCCCTTCGCCGCGGGCTCAAGGCCCTCGATCGGCGGGACGTCGAGCGGGCTCGGCAGATAGTCGATCACCGCATCGAGCAGCGGCTGCACGCCCTTGTTCTTGAACGACGAGCCGCACATCACCGGGAAGATCGAGATGTCGAGCGTCGCCTTACGGATGTCCGTACGGAGGCGATCGGCCTCGATCGGCTTCTCCTCGAGGTAGTCCTCCATCAGCTCGTCGTCGTAGTTGGCGAGTGCCTCGACGAGCTTCGTGCGCGCCTCGTGGGCGGCGTCGGCCATGTCGGCCGGAATCTCCTCCTCGGCCCAGTCCTGGCCGAGGTCGTCCTTGTAGACGATCGCCTTCATCGTCACCAGGTCGACGATGCCCTTGAAGTCGCCCTCGGCGCCGATCGGCAGCTGGATCGGCACGGCGATACCACCATCGGCGCTGCCGTCCGCGCCGAGGCGCTCGTGCATCGTCCGCACCGACATATCGAAGTCCGCACCGGTGCGATCCATCTTGTTGACGTACGCGATCCGCGGCACGCGGTACTTGTCGGCCTGGCGCCAAACGGTCTCGGACTGCGGCTCGACGCCGGCGACCGAGTCGAAGCAGGCGATCGCGCCGTCGAGCACACGCAGCGAGCGCTCGACCTCGACGGTGAAGTCGACGTGGCCCGGCGTGTCGATGATGTTGATGCGGTGGTCGCTCCAGAAGGCGGTGGTCGCAGCGGAGGTGATCGTGATGCCGCGCTCCTGCTCCTGCTCCATCCAGTCCATGACGGCCGCGCCCTCGTGAACCTCGCCGATCTTGTGCGTACGTCCCGTGTAGAACAGGATGCGCTCGGTCGTCGTGGTCTTGCCCGCGTCGATGTGGGCCATGATCCCGATGTTCCGGGTCTTCTCTAGGGATACTTTGCGTGCCATCTGTTCCTGGATCGTTTCGGTCTGCGGGCAGAAAAAAGGCCCTGTCCGGGCCATTCGCTACAAAGCGCTCTGGGCCCGAGTGAGGTCTATGTAGTCGCGGTCTCCATTCGCATGCGAAGGCGCTCAGGGCGCTGGCGCCCGAAGCGGCTCGTGATGGTAGCAGCAGTACGATGGCCCGCTCAATGCCCGCACGAACCGCACCCAGCCCAGAGTCGGCCAACCGCCCGATAAGCGGGCCAATTGGAGCCATTTTGGTGCTCGCTCTGGTCGCCGGGCTGTTGCTCATCGCCGCCGAGTTCTCCACGGTCGCCTCGGTCAAGGTCGAGGACGAGTCGTGCCAGGTGCTCTACGACACCCGGCCCGAGCTCGCCGACCGCTGCTCGCTGAGCGGCTTCGAGCGTCACGGCGGCGCGCTGCTGCTACTCGGTCTGGTCGCCGCGGGCGCCGGCTTCTTCTCGCAGCGGCCGGGCGCAACCGCCAGCGCCGGAGCCGTGCTGCTTGCAGTCGGCGTGTTGACACTCGGCCTGGCGCTGATCGGCGACTTGCCGGTCACCAACGAGACCGGCGCGATCGGCCTCGACTTCGACGGCGCGACCGCCAGCGCCGGGCTCGGCTTCTATCTGGCGCTGATCGGTGGGGTGTTGAGTTTGATTGCGGGGGTACTGGGGTTGCTGTCGGGACGGGGTGGGGCTACGGACTAGGGATCGGGGATTGCTGCCCGCGGGTCCTGTCTCCGATTTTGGTCTGGGTGCTCGTTCCTGCGCCCCAGACGCAAAATGCGTCGCCACCCGCGGAGGCACAACGATGGCCCCCGTACAATGGAATGGAGCGTGCTAGGGAGCGCTGCGGCCTCGAAGGTCGCGACGTCGCTCGCGCTCACAGCAACAGCGTTCCGACCTTCGAGGCTCTCTTTGCCTCTACGTCGCCGAGTGGGTGGTACGGGACTCAGCGTTGGCCGCCGCGGGTGGCGACGCATTT
>CBFGZN010000132.1:0-7292 GCA_965653255.1 uncultured Solirubrobacterales bacterium
CGCGACGTATAGCAGCGAAGTGTCGAAGTACTGCACCATCTACCCCGGCGACGTGATGTGGATGGGCACCGACGGCGTGCCGCAGAACATGAAGGTCGGCGCCGGCTGCGAGAAATGCCGCGGCACCAGCTACCGCGGGCGGCTCGGGACGTTCGAGCTTGCTGCTGACCTCGGCGCTGTAGTAGCCGAACGGCTCGAGCGCCTGCTCCAACGCCTCCGCCTGCGGCAGCGTGCGCGGGAAGCCGTCGAGCAGGAAGCCGTCGAGCGCCTCGGGGCTGTCGATCCGGTCGACGATCACCGCGCAGATCAGTTCGTCGGGGACCAGATCGCCGCGGTCCATGTACTGCTTGGCCTGCTGGCCGAGCTCGGTGCCTTCCTTGACCGCGCGGCGCAGGATGTCGCCGGTCGCGTAATAGGGCAGGTCGAAATCCTCGACCAGCCGCTCGGCCTGCGTGCCCTTACCTGCGCCGGGGGGACCTAGAAGGATGAGGTTGAGCTCGCTCACGGACGAGGGAGGCTACTTCAAGAATCCCTCGTAGTTGCGCATCATCATCTGCGCCTCGAGCTGCTTCATGGTGTCGAGCGCCACGCCGACGACGATCAGGATCGACGTGCCGCCGAAGAAGAAGTTGGCGCTCGTCTGGTTGATCAGGATCGTCGGCAACGCCGCGACGGCGGCGAGATAGAGCGCACCCGGGAACGTCAAGCGGGCCAAGATGCGGTCTAGATACTCGGCCGTCGGCCGCCCGGGTCTGACTCCCGGAATGAAGCCGCCGTACTTCTTTAGGTTGTCCGCCTGCTCGACGGGGTTGAAGGTGACGGCGGTATAGAAGTAGGTGAAGAGGACGATCAGGATCGACTCGCCGACGATGTAGGCCCAGCCGCCCGGGTTGAAGAAGACCGCCATGTCCTGCGCCCAGGGCTGCTGGATCAGCTGGCCGACGGTCGGCGGGAAGGCCATCAACGAGGCGGCGAAGATCACCGGGATGACGCCGGCCATGTTGACGCGCAGCGGCAGGTAGGTCGAGCTCGCCGAGGCGACCCGGCGACCGACGACCTGCTTGGCGTACTGCACCGGGATCCGGCGCTGGCCCTCCTGCATGAAGACAATGCCGGCGATGATCGCCAAAGCGAGGAACGGCATCATCACCTTGAAGACCTGGTCCGGGTTGTTCCACCAGGCGGAGATCCCGTTCGGCAGGCCGGCGGCAATGCTGGCGAAGATCATCAGCGAGATGCCGTTGCCGATGCCGCGCTGGGTGATCAGCTCGCCGAACCACATCAGCATCACGCAGCCCGCGGTCAGCGTGATCACGATCGTGAAGACGGTGCCGAACGTGAAGCCGTCGACGACGTCGGCGCCGCCCGTCGAGAAGCTGCGGAAGAGGAAGACGTAGCCGATCGACTGGGCGAAGGCGAGCGCGACAGTCAGGTAACGCGTGTACTGGGTGATCTTCTGCTGGCCGACCTCACCCTCCTTGCGCAGCTTCTCCAGCGACGGCAGCACGACCGTCATCAGCTGCAGGATGATCGAGGCCGTGATGTAGGGCATGATCCCGAGCGCGAAGATCGCGAAGCGCTGCAGGCTGCCGCCGGAGAAGAGGTTCAGGAAGCCGAGGATGTTCGAGCCGGCGAACTGCTTCGAGAGGTCCTCGACCGCGTCAACGTTGATTCCGGGCGCCGGGATGTAGGCGCCAAGCCGGTAGAGCGCGAGCATGCCGGCGGTGAACGCCAGCTTCTTCCGGAGCTCGGGGATCCGGAATGCGTTGAGGAACGTCTTGAGCATGCCCCTACGACTCGAGAACGTTGACGCTGCCGCCTGCCGACTCGATCTTCTCGCGCGCACTCGCGGAGAAGCCGTGGGCATGGACGGTGAGCGCCTTCTCGAGCTCTCCCTCCCCTAGGACCTTGATCGGAACATTGCGACGGGTCGCTAGACCGGCCGCGCGGAGGGAGTCTGGCGTTACCTCTGCACCCGCGTCGAAGCGAGCATCGAGGTCGCGGAGGTTCACGGGCTGCGTATGTGTGCGGAACTTCTCGAACGGCATCGACTTCTTCATGTGCGGACCGCGCAGCTTGCGCATCCGCCGCTGAATCGGGTTCTGCCCGCCCTCGAACGCGACGCGGCTCTTCGAGCCCGCACGTGAGCCCGCGCCCTTCTGGCCGCGGCCGGAGGTCTTGCCGACGCCGGAGCCCTCGCCGCGCCCGACGCGCTTGCGACGGTGGGTCGAGCCCTTCGCCGGCTTGAGGTTGTGGAGACCGATGAAGCGCTCGTCGTCAGCCATCGTTTCCAACCTTCACGAGATGGTCGACGCTTGCGACGAGGCCGCGCACGACCGGCTCGTCGGGACGCTTGACCTGCTTGCCGATCCGGCCGAGGCCGAGCGTGCGCAGCGAGTCGAGCTGCTTCTTCGAGGCGCCGTTGGACGACTTGATCTGAGTGATCTCGAGCGTGGCGGCCATCGCTAGGACTCCTGCTCCGCACCGGTCGCTGCCGCGACGGGCTCAGCGTCGGCGTCGGCCGGCTGCTCGGCCTCGGCGGCATCGCCGTCGCCGGCAGCCTCGGACTCCTCGGCCGGCTTGTCGTCGAGGCCTAGGACCTCGTGGATCGTCAGCCCGCGCAGCGCGGCGACGTCCTGCGGGCGCCGCAGCGACTCGAGTGCCGCCATCGTCGCCTTGACGAGGTTGATCGGGTTCTGGCTGCCGAGCGACTTCGAGAGGACATCGTGGATTCCGGCGAGCTCGAGCACCGCGCGGACACCGCCACCGGCGATGACACCGGTACCCGGCGAGGCCGGCTTCAGCAGCACCCGTGACGCCGAGTGAACGCCGATCGTCTTGTGGGTGATCGTCGAGCCGTGCATCGGAACCTCGATCATGTTGCGACGGGCGCGCTCGACGCCCTTCTGGATCGCAACCGGGACCTCGTTCGCCTTGCCGTAGCCGACGCCGACCTTCGACTTCTCGTCGCCGACGACGACGAGCGCCGTGAACGAGAAGCGCCGGCCGCCCTTGACGACCTTCGCGACGCGGTTGATCTCGACGACGCGCTCTTGGAGATCGCTATCGCGACCTCCGCGGCCACCCTGTCTGTTGTCGTTACGTGCCATTTGAAGAAAGTTCCTGTCGCAGAGTAGCTAGAAGACGAGGCCCGCCTCGCGCGCGCCCTCGGCGACCGCTTTGACGTGACCGTGGTAGCGGTAGCCGCCGCGGTCGAAGACGCAACTGTCGATGCCGGCGGCCTTGCCGCGCTCGCCGAGCAGCTCACCGGCGCGCTTGGCCGCCTCGATCCGGGGCAGCTTGCGCAGCTCGTCCTCGGTCCAGTTGACGGCCGCAAGGGTGTGGCCGCGCTCGTCGTCGACAAGCTGGCACATGACGCCACGGTTCGAGCGGAAGACGGACAGGCGCGGGCGAGTCGCGGTGCCACGCACCTTGGCGCGCACGCGGCGGCGCCTGCGGAGGCGCTTGTGCGGCTTGTCGATCGTCTTGCTCATGCGCGCTTACCGACCTTCCTCATGACGTACTCGCCCTCGTAGCGGATGCCCTTGCCCTTGTAGGGCTCCGGCGGGCGCTGCTTGCGGATCCGCGCCGCGGTCTCGCCAACCACCTGCTTGGAGATGCCGCGGACGATCACCTGGGTCGGCTGCGGGACCTCGAACTCGATGTTCTCGGGCGCCTCGATCGGGACGGAGTGCGAGTAGCCGAGCGCCAGCTCAAGGTTCTTGCCCTTGAGCTGGGCGCGGTAGCCGACGCCCTGGATCTCGAGGCGCTTCTCGAAGCCCTCGGTGACCCCGGCGACCATGTTCGAGATCAGCGTGCGCGTCAGGCCGTGCAGCGCGCGGTGCTCGCCGCGATCGGACGGGCGGGTCACGACGACCGTGCCGTCGGCCTGCTCGACCTTCATGTCGCGGTCGATGCGCTCGGAGAGCTCACCCTTCGGGCCCTTGACGCTGACCAGCTCAGGGGCGATCTCGACGGACACGCCGTCAGGCACCGGGATCGGCTGTCTGCCAATACGACTCATCGGCTACCAGACCTTCGCTACCAACTCGCCGCCGACGCGGGCCTTGCGGGCCTCGTGTCCGGTCATGACACCACGCGAGGTCGAGACGATCGTCGTGCCCATGCCACCCTGGACCTTGGGGATCTCGCCGGCGCCGACGTACTGACGGCGGCCAGGCTTCGAGACGCGCTCCATCCCGGAGATGACCGGGTCGCGGTTCTCGGTGTACTTCAGCGTGACGCGCAGTTCCTGCCCGACGCGGCCCGGCTCGACCGAGTAGCCCTCGACATAGCCCTGCTCGCTGAGGATGCGGGCGATCTCGGTCTTGAAGTGCGAATGCGGCATCACGACAGCGTCGTGGTCGGCCTGGAGGCCGTTGCGCACGCGCGTCAGGAAGTCTGCGATTGGGTCGTTGAGGCTCAAGGTGCTCGTCTCTCGTTCTTCTCGTCTACCAGCTCGACTTGGTCAGGCCCGGCACGTCGCCCTCGTGGGCGTGGTCGCGCAAGCAGATGCGGCAGAGGCCGAACTTGCGCATGTAGGCGCGCGGCCGACCGCACTTGCGGCAGCGGTTGTACTCGCGGGTCTTGTACTTGGATGGGCGCTGCTGGCTCACCCGCTTCGAAGTCTTTGCCATCTCAGTCTCCGTCCTCGTCGGTCGCGCGCTGCTCGCCCGGACGGCCATCGGCCCTGAACGGCATCCCGAACTCGAGGAGCAGCGCGAAGGCCTCCTCGTCGGTGTTCGCGGTGGTCGTGATCGTGATGTCGAGACCGCGCACCTGATCGATCCCGTCGTAGTCGATCTCGGGGAAGATGATCTGCTCGCGGACGCCCATCGACCAGTTGCCACGGCCGTCGAACGAGCGAGCGTTCAGACCACGGAAGTCGCGGATTCGCGGAATCGCGATCGAGATCAACCGGTCGAGGAACTCGTACATCCGCGCGTCGCGCAGCGTGACCGAGAGCCCGACCGGCATCTCCTCGCGCAACTTGAACGCGGCGATCGACTTGCGCGAGCGACGGATGTTCGGCCGCAGGCCGGCGATCGCGGCGAGCTGGCCCTGGGCCGCCTCGAGCGCGCGACTGTCCTGCTTGGCGTCGCCGACGCCCATGTTGAGGGTGATCTTCTCGACCTTCGGGACCTGCATCGGATTCGCGTAGCCGAAGCGCTCGGTGAGCGCCGGCGCGATCTCCTGCTGATAGCGCTCCTTGAGGCGCGGAGTGACCTTCGCGGTGGCGACCGGCATCAGTCGATCACCGTCCCGGAGCGCTTAGCGACGCGCTTGCGCTTGTCGCCGTCGCGTTGGATGCCGACGCGCGTCGGATTGCCGGTGCTCGGGTCGAGCAGCTGGACGTTGGAGACGTGGATCGGGCCCTCGACCTCGATCACGCCGCCCTCGATCTGCGAGGCCCGCTGGGTGTCCTGGAGCTGTTGCGGCTTCTGGTGGCGCTTCTGGATGTTCGCGCCCTGGACGTAGACGCGTTGGCGCTCGGGGTCGGTGCGCAGCACCGTGCCCGTCTTGCCGCGGTCCTTGCCCGAGATGACCTTGACCTGGTCGTCCTTGCGGATCTTCATGCGCGACGCCATCACAGGACCTCCGGCGCGAGCGAGACGATCTTCATGAAGTTGCGATCGCGCAGCTCGCGGGCGACCGGCCCGAAGATGCGCGTGCCACGCGGGTTGTTCGCCTGGTCGATCAGGACGGCCGCGTTCTCGTCGAAAGAGATGTAGGTGCCGTCCTCGCGACCGAACTGCTTGCGCGTCCGGACGACGACGGCCTTGACGACCTCGCCCTTCTTGACCGAGCCGTGCGGGATCGCCTGCTTGACGGTCGCCGTGATGACATCGCCGACACCGGCGTAGCGGCGCTTGCTGCCACCCGAGACGCGGATGCAGAGGATCTCGCGGGCGCCCGTGTTGTCGGCGACCCTGAGCCGTGACTCCTGCTGGATCATCGGGCACGCTCCACAACCTCGACCAAGCGCCAGCGCTTGGTGCGGCTCAACGGACGGCTCTCGACGACGCGCACGGTGTCGCCCGCGCCGGCGTCGTTGCTCTCGTCGTGAGCATGCAGCGTCGACGACGAGCGGACGATCTTGCCGTAGGTGCGGTGCGGACGCGCGGTGTCGATCCGGACGGTGATCGTCTTGTCGGCCTTGTCGGAGACGACGATGCCGCGCAGGACACGCGGGCTGCCGGTGGTCGCCTTCTCGGCGGGCGGGGTGCCCTGCCCGGAGCTCGCGGCGCGACGGCGCTCACGGCTCTTGACGCGCCACTTGCGACGCTCGGCGGCCTTCTTGCGCCTGCGCTCGAGCCGCTCGGCGGTGCGCTCCTCGATCGACCGCGCCGGGCGGGCCTCGCCCTGGTGCAGCGAGCGGTTGCGCTTGCGGCGCTGCTTCGGGCTGAGCTCAGCCTCGGGCTCGGCATCGCCGGAGTCGTCGGCCGGGGCGGCGGGCGCCTCCTCGGCAGGGGCCTCCGCGGCGGCCTCGGCCTCAGCCGGTGCCTCCTCGGTGGTCTCCTCGACGTCTTCGTTGTTCTCTGCGTCAGTCATTGCGCTGCTTTCTGAGCTCGGCCTCGATGTCCAGACCACGCTCGCGTGCGACGGTCAGCGCACGAGCCAGGTCCTTCTTGGCGTTCTTCATACCCGCGGTGTTCTCGAGCTGTCCGGTCGCGTGCTGGAAACGCAGGTTGAACGTCTCCTTGCGCGCGTTGTCGACGAACTCGACGAGCTGCGGGTCATCCAGATTGTGCACCTCGACGGCCTTCACTGCTGTCCGGCCCCCTCGCGCATCACGAATTTCGTCTTGACGGGCAGCTTGTGACCGGCCAGCCGCATCGCCTCGCGAGCCAGATCCTCGGGTACGCCCGAGAGCTCGAACATCACGCGACCGGGCTTGACGACCGCGACCCAGCCCTCAGGCGAGCCCTTGCCGGAGCCCATGCGGGTCTCGGCAGGCTTCTTCGTGTACGGCTTGTCGGGGAAGACGTTGATCCAGACCTTCCCGCCACGTTTGATCTTGCGGGTCATCGCGACACGGGCGGCCTCGATCTGGCGGTTGGTGATCCAGCCGCGCTCGATCGTCTTGAGGCCGTACTCGCCGAACTCGACGGCGGTGCCGCCGCGCGAGTAGCCGGCCCTGCGACCACGGTGCTGCTTGCGGTGCTTCACGCGCTTGGGGGAGAGCATCAGCGCTGGCCCCTTCCGCCACCGCGTCCACCCTGACCGCCGCCACGACCGCCCTGGCCACCACGACCGCCACCGCCGCGACCACCCTGGCCACCACGACCGCC